>NZ_JBOHKS010000019.1:0-70031 GCF_050729195.1 Hypericibacter sp. | reverse complement strand
GGGCCATGGATGAGTTCGCCGGATGGCTGTCGCATCAGGACGTGAAGCTTCTGCCGCTGGAAGCGCTTCTGGTGGTGCTGGCCACGGCGCTGGCGGCGCATATCATTGCCAAGCTCTTCGATCGATGGCAGGTGGCAAGCGTCAGACTGTCCCGCGCCCCGGGTCACGAACCCACGCCGAATCTCGCTGGCACCGCGGAAGACTCGGTCAACGCGGCGCTGGGCTTCACGGCAATTCTGCTGCCGCTGTCGACGGTCCTGCTGCTCGGAATGCTGTCACTGGCGACCCCTGCGCTGGAGGAGCGACTGGGCCGCACGGCTCTCATCCTCGTCATCGCCGGCCCGCTGGTTCTCTATTTCCTGGTCGCGATCGGCTACTACCTGGTGATGTCGTTCGCCGCGGTCCACAAGGTGAGCTGGGGCCGTGCTGCTGCGGCGCTGGCCACGGCCTATGTCTGCATCGCGATCGTCGCGATGAACATCCCGTGAGAAAGCACCTGCGTAGCCGGACGGCCATCGGCCTGCTGGCGCTGGCCATGCTGCTGGTCGCCCATGCCAGGGCGGGCTTGGCCGAACCCGCCCCTTTGTCGATCGAACTCGATGGCCAGACGCGGGCGTTCTCCGCGGCCGAACTGCTGGCCAATCCCGCGACGCAGATGCTCGAGATCCCGCGCGACGTGTCCTACGGCCAGCCCATGCGCTATCGGGCCGTTCCGCTCCGCGCGCTCCTCCTCGGATTGCGGACCGACGCCGCCGATACGCTGGAAGCGCGGGCCAGCGATGGTTTCGTCTCGCAGTTGCCTTGGACTCTGGTCGCGCCGGCTGCAGCGGGCGGCGCCGTGGCTTGGATCGCGATCGAGGATCCGGCGCATCCCTGGCCGAACCTGCCGGACAAATCCTATTCGGCGGGGCCATTCTATCTCGTCTGGGAACATCCCGAGCAATCGGGCGTTACCCCGGAGCAATGGCCTTACGCCCTGGTGAGCCTGAAAGGCGTTTCCGATCCGGTGCGACGCTGGCCGCAACTGTCGATCGGTGCCGATGTGCCCGCAGACGATCCGTCCCGACATGGCCAGGCGGTCTTCCTGGTGCAATGTCTGCCCTGTCATCGTTTGTTTGGCGCCGGCGTGGGCGACAAGGGCCCCGATCTCGGCTTGCCGATGCCCGCCACCGTCTATCTGACGCAAGCGGGGCTGAAGGCTCTGCTGCGCAACCCGGCGGCGGTGCGGACCTGGCCGCAGCAACAGATGCCCGCCTTCGATACGAGCACGCTGCCGGACGCCGACATCGATGCCGTGATCGCCTATTTGACGCGCATCGCGGAACAGCGACAGTGAATGGCCCCGCTAGGTAGCGGCGGCCACGAATTCGTACTCCGGCATGGGAAGGACCCGCCATGAAGAAACGCAAGCCCACCAAACCCGCCGTCAAAGGGCGCCGCTCGACGGCAAAGAAGCCGAAGGCTGCCGCCAAGAAGCCTGCGATGAAAAAGTCAAAGGTCGCCACCAGGAAGCCGAAGCTGGCGGCGAAGAAACCGAAGACCGCCGTCAAGAAGACGCTCGATCCGGTCGAGCTGGATTCGCGCGACAGCTTTCCCGCGAGCGATCCGCCGAGCTGGATCCCCGTGACCGGCGAAGGATCGCCTGACCGCACAGGCCGCAAGCGCCGCCCTTAAGACTGATAGCGCGCGCCGATCAGGAATTCACGATTGCCCTCGGGTCCCGTGATGGGGCTCTCGGTGATGCCGACCACGATCCATCCCGGTCTCTGGCCCAGCCAGTCCCGGATGCGGTTGCAGACCTCTTCATGCAAGGCGGGATCGCGCACCACGCCGCCCTTGCCCACCCGCGCCGGACCGACCTCGAATTGCGGCTTGATCAATGCGATCACCCAGGCGTCCGGTGCCGCCAATGACAGGGCCGCCGGCAGAACCATCTCGAGCCCGATGAAGCTCGCATCGCAGACGATGGCACCGGCCGGCTCCGGCACCTGCGTTGCCGTCAGATGCCGCGCGTTGGTTTTCTCCAGCACCACCACGCGCGGATCCTGGCGCAGCTTCCAGGCGAGCTGCCCATGGCCGACATCGACCGCATAGACACGAGACGCGCCATTCGCCAGCAGCACGTCGGTGAAGCCGCCCGTCGAGGCGCCGACATCGATGGCGGTGCGGCCCACGACCGGGAAGCCGAAATGCGCGAGCCCATGGGCGAGCTTGAGGCCGCCGCGCGAGACCCAGGGGTGATCCTGGCCACGCAGCTCGAGTGGCGCATCGGCGGCGAGATTGTCGCCGGGCTTGGCCACGCGCTTCTCGCCGGTGAAGACGAGCCCCGCGAGGATCAGCGCCGCCGCCTTGCTCCGGCTCTCGGCCAGGCCGCGATCGGCGGTGAGCTGATCGGCCCGGATCTTCTCGGTCTTGCCGGATTTGCCCGGCTTGCCGGATCCGGACGCGCTCATCTCAGGCTCCTGCCGCGATCAGCCGGCGACTGACGCCATGGAAGCGCAGCGTCAGTAGCGTCGCGGTGACCAGAAGCCCCAGCGCCATGCCCCACCAGATGCCGAGCGGCCCCCAGCCGAACCAGAAGGCGAGCGCGATTCCCGTGCCAAGCCCAGCGATCCAGTAGCCGCACAAGCCGATCACCAGCGGCATCACCGTGTCCCGCAAACCGCGCAAGGCACCCGTCGAGACAATCTGCAGGCCGTCCACCACCTGATAGATGGCGGCGACGAAGAGCAGCTGCACCGCGAGCGCGATCACCTCGTCATTGCCGCTCATCGCCGGATCGAGGAACAGATTGGCGATCGTCTCCGGGATGGTCAGCACCACGATGGCGGAGAACAGCATGTAGCTCACGACCGTCCACATGGCGACGATCCCGGCGCGCCGCGCCGCCCTCGGATCGCCGAGCCCCAGGCCGAACGAGACCCGGGCCGAGGCCGCATGCGAGATCGCCGCCGGCACCATGAACATGGTCGACAGGAACATGATCGCGATCTGATTGGCCGCCAGCGCCGCGGCGCTGATCACGCCCATCAGTAGGGCGCAGGCGGTGAAGAAGCCGGACTCGGCCGCGGCCATGCCGCCCGCCGGCAGGCCCAGCCGCAGGATCTGGCCGACGGTCTTCGGATCGATGCGCGAGAGTCCGTGGAATACCCGATAGGCGCTGAGCCGCTTCGACCCGGCGACCTCGATCCCGAGCGCCACGAACATGATCCAGCAGACGATGGTCGAGGCCCACCCGGCCCCGGCCACGCCCATGGCCGGCACGCCCAGATGGCCGAACACGAAGACATAGTTGAGCGCCAGGTTGAGCAGGATCGAGCCCACCGAGATGAGAAACACCGAGACCGTCGTGCCCAGCGCCGTCATCAGGCTGCGCAGCACCGAGAACCAGAGATAGGGCAGGAAGCCCCACATCACGGCGCGCACATATTCCTCGGCGAAGGGAAGGATTAGCGGATCCTGTCCGAGAAACTGCAGGATCGGCCGGATATACCAACCGATCAGCAGGCCTGGCAGCGTCAGCGCCACCGCCACCCACAGGCCCTGGCGAACGGCATGGGCGACGCCCTCATGATCGTTCCGGGCATGGGCGTCGGCCGCGAGCACCGACACCACGGAGACCACGCTCATGGCGACGAACAGCAGGGAGAAGAACAGATTGGCGGTGATGCCGACGGCCGCCAGCTCGATGCTGCCGAGCCGGCCCACGATGATCGTGTCGGTCAGACTGATCGCCATTTCGGCGATATAGGCGGCCGCCAGCGGACCCGCCACCCGGGCCAGCGCCGCGAACTCACCTCCGACCGTCTGCGGGGCAACGGCCGAAGCGGCCGTTACCACCGCTTGAGTCATGCTCGAGCCGAAGCCTGGCTCACATCGACGCCTAGGGCCTGGAGGGCCGTGGCGACGATGTGTTTCGCGGTGAGTGCGGCCTCGTCGTACTGCACTTCCGGCTTGTGATGATCGATGAAGCGGTCCGGCAGCACCATCGGGCGGATCTTCGGCCCGTTATCGAGCTGCCCGGTGATCGCGAGGAACTGCAGCACATGCGAGCCGAAGCCGCCGACCGAGCCTTCCTCGATCGTGATCAGCACCTCATGCTCCGCCGCCAGGCGACGGATCAGATCCTCGTCCAGCGGCTTGGCGAAGCGGGCATCGGCCACGGTCGTGGAGAGGCCGCGCGCGCCGAGCTCTTCGGCCGCCATGCAGGCATCCTTGAGGCGCGTGCCGAAGGAGAGGATCGCGACCTTGGTACCTTCGCGGATGATGCGGCCCTTGCCGATCGGCAGGATCTGGCCCCGGGCCGGCATCTCGACGCCCACGCCGTCACCGCGCGGATAGCGGAAGGCCGAGGGACGGTCGTCGATCGCCACCGCGGTCGCGACCATATGCATCAGCTCGGCCTCGTCGGCCGGCGCCATGATCACGAAGCCCGGCAGACAGCCCAGATAGGCGACGTCATAGGAGCCCGCATGGGTGGCGCCGTCGGCGCCGACCAGGCCGGCGCGGTCCATGGCGAAGCGCACCGGCAGCTGCTGGATCGCCACGTCATGGACGACCTGGTCATAGGCGCGCTGCAGGAAGGTCGAATAGATCGTGCAGAAGGGCTTGAAGCCTTCGGTCGCGAGGCCCGCGGCGAAGGTCACGCCATGCTGCTCGGCGATGCCGACATCGAAGCAGCGATCCGGGAAGCGCTTGCCGAACTTGTCGAGGCCGGTGCCCGACGGCATCGCGGCCGTGATCGCCACGATCTTCTCGTCCTGCTCGGCTTCCTGGATCAGCGCCTTGGCGTAGACCGCCGTGTAGCTCGGCGCGTTGCTGACGGGCTTCGCCTGGACGCCGGTGATGACGTCGAACTTGGTGACGCCATGATATTTGTCGGCGGCCTGCTCGGCCGGCGCATAGCCATGACCCTTCTGGGTCACGACATGGATCAGGACCGGGCCGCCCTCTTCGTCGTCGCGCACATTCTTGAGCACCGGCAGAAGATGCTCGAGATTGTGACCGTCGATCGGGCCGACATAATAGAAGCCCATCTCCTCGAACATGGTGCCGCCGGTCACGAGGCCGCGCGCATATTCCTCGGCGCGGCGGGCGGTTTCCTTCAGGCGGCGGGGGAAATGCTCGGTGATTTCCTTGCCGAGATTGCGCAGATGCCGGAACGATTTCGACGAAAGCAGCCGCGCCAGATAGGCGCTCATGGCCCCCACTGGCGGTGCGATCGACATATTATTGTCATTGAGGATGACGATCAGCCGGCTGTTCATCGCGCCGGCATTGTTCATCGCCTCATAGGCCATGCCGGCGCTCATCGCGCCATCGCCGATCACGGCGATGACATGGTTCTTCTTGCCGGCCAGATCGCGCGCGACCGCCATGCCGAGCCCGGCCGAGATCGAGGTCGAGCTATGCGCGGCGCCGAACGGGTCGTAGGGGCTTTCCGCGCGCCGGGTGAAGCCCGAAAGCCCGCCGCCCTGGCGCAGCGTGCGGATGCGATCGCGCCGGCCGGTTAGGATCTTGTGGGGATAGGCCTGATGACCGACGTCCCAGATCAGACGGTCGGCCGGCGTGTCGAACAGATAATGGAGGGCGACCGTGAGTTCGACCACGCCGAGCCCGGCGCCCAGATGACCGCCGGTGATCGAAACGGCTTCGATCATCTCCTGGCGCAACTCGTCGGTGAACTGACGCAACTGGCTGGGATCGAGCGTCTTCAGATCGGCCGGAGTCAGCACCTGATCGAGGAGCGGCTTTTTGCTGTTGGGAGGGGTCAACTTACGTCCTTTCGTTTCGGCACCCGGGCGGTCGCAAGGCTATAAAGTCTTTGCCCGAAGGCCTCAATGCTTACGGTTGACCACGAAGCCGGCCATTTCACGCAAAAGGTCCGCCTTTTCGTCGAACAAATCAAGATGGGCAGCCGCTTGGCGGGCCAGGAGCTGGGCCTGTTCCCTTGCTCTTTCGACACCCAAGAGGGCCACGAAGGTCGCCTTGCCGGCAGCGCTGTCGGCGCCCACGGGCTTGCCGATCGAGGCGGCGGTGCCCTCGGTGTCGAGCAAATCGTCCGCAATCTGGAAGGCCAGCCCCAAATCATGGGCATAGGCCAGCAGGGCGTGGCGAGCCTGCTCCGAGGCCTGCCCCAAGATTGCCCCAGCCACGCAGGCAAAGGCGATGATTTCGCCTGTCTTCAAACGTTGCAGCCTTGTAATGGCACCGATGTCGAGAGTGGTCTTTTCGGCCTCCAGATCAATCATCTGGCCGCCCACCATGCCGGCCCCGCCCGCGGCCTTGGCCATGGCCAGGACCAGGTCCGAGCGCACTGCCGGGTTGGGGTGGGTTTCAGGGTCGGCCAGCACCTCGAAGGCGAGAGTCAGGAGCCCGTCGCCCGCCAGGATCGCGACCGCCTCGTCGAACTGTTTATGGACTGTGGGCCGGCCGCGGCGCAGGTCGCTGTCATCCATGGCCGGCAGATCGTCATGCACGAGACTGTAACAATGGACCATCTCGATGGCGGCGGCGGCGCGGCGCGCGCTCACCTCGTTCACGTCGAACAGGCGCGCGCCCATCATCACGAGAAAGGGCCGGATGCGCTTGCCCCCGCCCAGGCAGGAATAGCGCATCGCCTCCAGCACGCGTCTCTCCGCCCCTTCCGGTGCGGGAAGGAGTTCTTCGAGCGTGCGGGTGATGGTCGTCGCGACCTCGTTCAGTGCGGCGTCGATGGATGGCAAGGATATGACCTTTTCTGTTTCAGCCCAGATCCACGGGCTCGCTGCCGACGCTCCCGTCGGCGCCGATGACGATCTTGGCGACCTTCTCCTGCGCATCGCGAAGCTTGGCCTCGCAATGGCGTTTCAGGGCGGCGCCACGTTCATAGAACTGGACCGCCTCGTCGAGTTTGCTTTCGCCTTTTTCGAGCGCACGCACCAGCGCCTGCAACTCGCCGAGCGCCTCCTCGAAACTCATTTTGGCGATGTCCGCCGGGATCTTGGACTCGGCCATGCGGAATCGGGACTCCCCTCGAAAAAACGGTGCAGTCTAGTCGGCCGGCCGGCACGGAACAAGGCCGGGAAAGCGGCATTTTTCAGGGCTTTTTCAAGCAGTTCGCGGATGGGCCCCGGCGCTCATGAGGCTGCGGACATGGGCGGCGGCGCTGCGTGACAGGGCGGCCAGGTCATAGCCGCCCTCCAGTGCCGAGACCAGCCGCCCGTCGCAATGGACCGCGGCGAGGTCGGCCAACGCTTTGGTCACCCAGGCGTAATCGGCCTCGACCAGCTCGAGCATCGCCAGCGGATCGGCGGCATGGGCATCGAAGCCGGCGGAAACGATGACGAGGTCGGGCTGGAAGCGGTCGAGTGCCGGCAGCACACGCGCCGTCATCGCCTCGCGGAATTCGTCCGAGCCGGCGCCGGGCGGCAACGGCACATTGACGATATTGCCGCAGCCGCGCTCCTCGGTCGCACCGGTGCCGGGATAGAGCGGCCATTGATGGGTCGAGGCATAGAACAGCCGCGGATCGCGCTCGAACATATGCTGCGTGCCATTGCCGTGATGCACGTCGAAATCGATCACCGCGACCCGGTCGAGCCCATGGACACGGCGCGCATGCTCGGCGCCGATGGCGACGTTGTTGAAGAGGCAGAAGCCCATCGCCTGGTCGCTCTCGGCATGATGGCCGGGCGGCCGCACGGCGCAGAAAGCATTGGCCCCCTCGCCCGCCACCACCGCGTCGATCGCGGCGACCAAGGCGCCCGCGGCGCGCAAGGCGGCCTCGCCGGATCCGGGTGAGGCCGTCGTATCGCCATCGAGCAGCACATGGCCCTGCTCCGGGATCGCCTCCATCACCGCCTCGACATAGCGGCGATCATGGACCGCCGCGATCTGGTCCAGGGTCGCGCGCGGCGCCAGGCGGCGTTCCAGAAGCGCGAATTCCTCGGCTTCAAGCGCGCCGATGACGGCCCGCAGGCGATCGGAGCATTCGGGATGGCCGGGGCCGGTGTCGTGATCGAGGCAGGCTGGATGGGTATAGAGCAGGGTGGTCATGAGGAGCGCGAATGCAGGGGTTGGCGAGGGGAAACCATGCGACGAGAGGCTTGAAGCGACCGAGGCTCGGAAGCCAAGGGCCCGCTCCGGTTCTTAACGCATCTTTCAGCCCGCGCGCCCGAAAAATTGACCCGGACGCGAAATCACTTAAATACAGTTCATGGAATGCGCCCTCCTCCCGCGCGAGAGGGCTCCGGCGGTGCCGGGACGTCCGCGACGCTCGAAGAGAGGCTGCATGTCGTTTCGCCTGAGTTTGATGGCGCTGGCTTTCGTGACCCTGGCGGTGCCGGCTTGGGCCGAACCGACGGGCGACGGGGTGCAGCCCAATGGCGCGCCCTCGCCGGCGAATGCGACCCTGATGCCTGCGCTTCCGGCCCCGACCTTCTCGGGCGACCTCGCCCATGCGTTGGAAACCCCCGGCCTGCCGCAGAGCCTGGCCTCGCTCGGCCTCGATCCCGCCAGCCTGAACGATTTTTACAAGGCGCGGCCCGCCGCGCTCTGGGTCAATGATCAGGGCCTCAATGCCGAAGGCCAGGCGCTTCTGGATGCGCTCTGGCAGGCCGCCACGGCCGGCTGTCACAATATCGCGCCCGCCGTCGCCCATGCCCAGGGTCTGGCAAAGGCGAGCAGCACGCCCGAGCGCGTCGAGCTGGAGCTGACCCTGACCGGCGCCTTGGCCGAGGCGGCCTTCGCCGCGGTGGCGCCCTTCGAGACGACCACCAAGGCCGAGCTCCTCGACAGCATCGACGCGACCGACATCGCCGGAGCGCGGGCCGAGCTGCTGCCGCAGGATGCGGATTACTGGGCGCTGGTCGGCGGCTTCTGGAACTATCTCGAGCTCGCCAATGCGGGCGGCTGGCCCGCCATGGCGACGGGGCCGAAACTCGAAGCGGGCATGAAGGATCCGCGCGTGAAAGAGTTGCGCGCGCGCCTCGCCGTGACCGACGGCGCCGTCCTCGATGTGCCCGAACCGGACGTCTTCGATCCGCAACTGGTCGAGGCCGTCGAGGCGTTCCAGCGCCGCCATGGGCTGGGCGATGACGGCGTGGTCGGCTTCAAGTCGGTCGATGCGCTGAACCTGCCGATCGGGAGCCGGCTCCAGACCATCGCCTACAATCTGAAGAAGCGCCATGACGCCGGCACCGATTGGGGCAACCGCTACATCGTCGTCAATATCGCGGCCGCCACCATGAAGTTCGTCGATGGCGGGCAGATGGTCTATCAGACCAACACCGTCGTCGGCCGCACCGACCGTCAGACGCCCGAGCTCGACAGCACGGTCAACCGGCTCGAGTTCAATCCCTATTGGACCGTGCCACCCAAGATCGCGCGCATCGATCTGCTGCCGAAGATGCAGAAGGATCCGGGTTACTTCGCTGCCCACGGCATCAAGATCTATTCGAGCTGGGAGGAATCGGCCGAGGAGATCGACCCCGAGACGATCGATTGGAACAGCGCCGAGGCCAAGGCGATGCGTTATCGCCTGCGCCAGGAACCGGGCCCCGAGAACGCGCTGGGGCCGGTCAAGTTCCTGTTCCCGAATCCCTATGACGTCTATCTGCACGGCACCAACCATCCCGATCTGTTCGTGAAGCCGGCGCGCTTCTTCAGCTCGGGCTGCATCCGTTTGCCGCGACCGATCGAGTTCGCGGCCGTGGTGCTGCGCGACGATCCCAATTGGAGCCAGGCCCGCATCGACAGCGTCCTGCAAGGCGGCGTCAACACGCCGGTCCGCCTCGCCCAGCCGATTCCGGTCCATCTGGTCTACCGGACCGCCTGGATCGACGACGCCGGGACGTTCGAGTTCCGGGAGGATGTCTATGGCCGAGACCGCAAGGCGATCGCGAAGTCGCCCCCCGTCACGGGCGCCCAGGCGGGGAAATAGGCCTCCGCCGGCCTCGCCATAGGCCTCCGGAACCCAGCGGCAGAACCTGCACTTTCTTCCAGGAATCCTAGGGCCTTGCCACAGGTGTTAACCCTGTGACCCCGGATTTCCTGGGTTGCACAAGGGCTTATTAACTGTTTTCATCGCATTGTCCGAGTCGCGAAGATCCCTCCGGGGCCTTCGCGAGCCATTGCCATTCGCCACCGCTGAAGGGGCAGACGCATGACGAAGCCGGCCGGACGCCGCAGCACCGTGACTCGCAGGCATTTCCTTGCCTGGGGCAGTGCTGGGGTTGCCTTGGCCCTGCCGGCTCTGGCCATGCCCCATATCGCCAACGCCGCTACCCTGGCCGCCAACCAGCGCAAGCTCGCCTTCGCCAATCTCCATACCGGCGAGACGCTCAAGACCGTCTATTGGGAAGGCGGCGACTATGTTCCGGAGGCGCTGGGCGAGATCAATCAGATCCTGCGCGACTTCCGCACCAACGACGTGCATCCGATCGACGCCAAGCTGCTCGATCTGCTGAACACACTGCATCAGAAGCTCGGCGCCAAGGCGCCCTTCTCGGTCATCTCCGCCTATCGCTCGCCCAAGACCAACGCCACCCTGGCCGAGGCCAGTAACGGCGTCGCCAAGCACAGCCTCCATATGGAAGGCCAGGCGATCGACATCCACCTCGAGGATGTGGCGCTGAAGGATCTCCATCGCGGCGCCCTGGCGCTGAAGCGCGGCGGCGTCGGCTACTATCCGGCCTCCGACTTCGTCCATGTCGATGTGGGCCGCGTCCGCACCTGGTAGCACCGGGTTTTCTTCTCCCCTGATGCCGTAAGTCTGGCGAGCCTCGCCGGGGCCGCCTATCCTCCCCTGCCACGAGGAGGAAGTGCCATGACCGGCTATCGGACCATCCTGTTCGAGCGCAAGGACGCGATCGCACGGATCACGCTCAACCGTCCCGACAAGCTCAACAGCTTCACCCGCGAGATGCTGACGGAGTTGCATGCGGCGATCGCCGAGGTGGCGGCGGATCCGAGCCTGCGCCTCCTCATCCTCGCCGGCAGCGGCCGCGCCTTCGGCGCCGGCCAGGATCTGCGCGAGGCGGGTGCCATCGGCGGGCCGGCCGCCGTGCGCGAACAGCTCAGCCAGTTCTACGATCCTGTCATGCGCGGGCTGGCCGGCCTGGAGATCCCGACCATCGCCGCCGTGAACGGCATCGCCGCCGGCGCCTCCTGCGGCCTGGCGCTCTCCTGCGATCTCATCGTGGCGGCGCGCTCGGCGACCTTCCTCATGGCTTTCGCGCGCATCGGCCTCGTGCCCGACGGCGGCGCCACCTACTGGCTGCCGCGGCGCATCGGATTGACGCGGGCGCTCGGCATGACCTTGCTGGCGGAGCCGATCACGGCCGAGCAGGCGGAACGCTGGGGCCTGATCTGGGAATGCGTCGATGACGAGGCACTGGCCCCTCGCATCGAAGCGCTGGCCCAGCAGCTCGCCAACGGGCCCACGCGCGCCTATGCGCTCGCCAAGCGCGCCTTCCAAGGCAGCGCTGCGCATAATTTCGAGCAGCAGCTGGTGCTCGAAGCCGAGCTGCAGGCGCTGGCCGCGGGCACCGCGGATTCGCGCGAGGGCATCGCCGCCTTCCTCGAGAAGCGCGCGCCGAAATTCCACGGCCATTGACCGCCGGCAGCGGGGCCTGAACGAAAGCGCTGAGTGCCACAAACCAGGATCGTGAGGCCTGGCGAAAAACTGCGTGATGGGTTTCACCGGCCCGGATTGCCGATGTCGTCGAGGTTGGAAGAGCCGATCGGGTCGATCGGATCCGATCAAATCCGCTGGCAAGATTGACTCTGAAAGCCAGCAGGAGTTTGCTCGGGGTCGGCCTGCCCAAATCACCGGAGTGAATGATGTCGTTCTTCACGGCCACGACATTATTGGCGGATAAGCTCGGCAGCCACCTCGCCGATACATACCTCCGCATCTATGGCGGGCAGGAACCGCAGAATGCGCGCATTCTCGACAGCGCCGGCCAACTGATTGTCGAGCTGATCGCCAATAGCGACGCGCTCTACCACACGATCAATCATACGGCCCTCGTGACCCAGGTCGGCGAGGCCATCATGCGGGGCCGGCTGCTCTGTCAGCGGGTCGAGCCTGCCGACTGGACGCATGTCATGCTGGCCTTGCTGTCCCACGATATCGGCTATGTGCGGGGCTTCTGCCCCGGTGACACGCCGGACCGGTTTGTGATCGATGGATCCGGCGCAACGGTGAGCCTGCCCCGCGGCGCCTCGGACGCCGCGCTGGCGCCCTATCATGTCGAGCGCTCGAAGATCATCGTCAGGGAGCGTTTCAAGGCGACGCCGGGAATCGATGCCGAGCGGATCGCACGCGCCATCGAGTT
The DNA here is from genome assembly GCF_050729195.1 of Hypericibacter sp. Lineage (NCBI taxonomy): Bacteria > Pseudomonadati > Pseudomonadota > Alphaproteobacteria > Rhodospirillales > Dongiaceae > Hypericibacter > Hypericibacter sp. Next base: position 57,711 of record NZ_JBOHKS010000019.1, on the reverse strand, counting down.
GACACGGTTCCCGGTTCCCGACGACGGCGACCATGGTGAAACCGACACCGAAGCAGGACTGGTGCGGGCTGCCGATCTGATTGGCCAACTGGCGGATCCCTTGTATTTGCGCCGCATGAACGCGCTCTATCAGGAGCTCGCGGAAACCGGGATGGCGGCCAAGTGCGGATATACCAGCGCCGCCGACATGGTCGACAAATACCCGGCATTTTTCTGGAAAGCGGTGGAACCGTATCTTGGCGACGCGCTGCGTTATCTCGAATTGACGATCGAGGGCAAGCAGTGGATCGCCAATCTCTACAGCCACATCTTCATGGTCGAGCATCAACGGCGCCGCCTTGGACCTCAGTCCGCTCCGGCGGCCTTACCCTGAACTTCTGACGTCATTCAAACATCATTTCCCTGAACTGCTGACCGCACCGAGCTTTCAACAAGAGATCCTCATGGGCCTCGCCATTGCCGACCGCTGGTTCGAGACCAGGCGAATCGACGATTCGATCACGCTGCTCTGGGAACCGCATGTGATCCGTCTCATGCGCTGCAACATCTGGCATATCCGTGGCCGTGACCGCGACCTGGTGATCGACACCGGCATGGGGATCGTCAGCCTGCGCGAGGCGATGGCGCCCTTGCTCGACAAGGCCGTGACGGCGGTCGCCACCCACACCCATGCCGACCATATCGGCAGCCATTATGAATTCGAAGATTGCGCCGCTCATCGGCTGGAGGCGCCCTGGCTCGAGCGTCCGGCGCCCGAGACCCATCTCGTCGTCATGGATCCGAGTGGCAATCCGGGTGCCGGCATGAGCATCGCTGGCTACGAGATCGGCGATTCGCTGATCACGGCGCTTCCCCACGCCGGCTACAGCCTGAAGAGCTACGTCGTTCGTCCGGCGCGCGTGACGCACTGGCTGGACGAAGGCAGTGTCATCGATCTGGGAGACCGCCGTTTCGAGGTGGTGCATCTCCCCGGCCACTCGCCGGGTTCGATCGGCCTGTTCGAGGCTGCGACCGGCGTCTTTTTCTCGGGCGATGCGATCTATGACGGCCAGATCATCGATGAGCTCGATCACTCGAACATCGCTCATTACATCGAGACGATGGAGCGATTGAAGACCCTGCCGGTGACCGTCGTCCATGCCGGCCATCGCCCGAGCTTCGGGCGGGATCGGCTGATCGAGCTCTGCGACGTTTACCTCAAGGCGAAACGGCCGGCGTGACGACGGCCGCCCGGCTGCGGCGCCGCTCGGTGATCTGGGTGTAGAGCACGCCCAGTAGGATGACGGCGCCGCCGATCAGCTGCTGCCAGTTCGGATAGATCCCGATCCAGATCGTGACCAGCACCGCTGTCACCGGGATCAGGTTCTGATACATCGAAGCCACATTGACGCCGACGCGGCTGATGGCCCAGAGCCAGAGAAAATTGCCGAGTCCGTTCGGGATGAAGCCCAGATAGAACACATAGACGAGCGGCCAGAAGGACAGCTCCATCCGGATCTGCGCCAACCCCAGATAATGCAGCGCGATCACGATCAGCGTCAGCTGCACGGCGCCGGGCAGGATCGTGTAGGCGGAGCGCTCGAGAAAGGTATAGCCGCGGAGGCGATGCTGGATCGCCAGCGAGAACCAGGTCCAGATCAGATTGGCCGTCACCAGCGACAGCTCGCCCAGCCCGAAGGTGAACCGGCCATGCTGGCCCGCGGTCACCGCCAGCATCCCGCCCGCCACCGAGAGGATCGCGCCAACGAAGATCGCGCGCCTGAGCTTCACGCCATAGAGCGCCTGCGCCAGAAGCGCGGAGCCGATCGGATTGGTGGCCGAGATGATCGCGGCCGAGAGCCCGCTCGACAGGAACACCGCCAAGGTCGTCAGCAGGCAGCAGACGGTGATGCCGATGGTGCTGAGCATGATGATGGTGCCCCAGGGCAAGCCCCGCCGGATCGGCCAGCGCCGCTCGATGCAGGCGACCATCGACAAGAGCGCGATCGTCCCGGTGACCTGCCGTCCGGCCGAGGCCGAGAACATGTCCCAATGACGCAGTTGCAGCTCCAGCACCGGGAAGAAGGTGCCCCAGGTCGTCGTGTTGAGGATGAGTGCGGCGTTGGCAATGACCAACTGCTTCAGGCTCATGCCCGTCTGCATCTCGCCGACGCGGGGTTCGCTCATGCGCTTGCTCGGGGCTCCCGCCGTCTCACATGCCGCGTGGGATCCATCGCGCCAGCCAGGCGCAATAGACCATGAAGAGGCTGACGCTGATGAAGACCGACGGCAGGTCGAAGAAGGTCAGCAGCAGCGAGAACAGCATCGGTGGAATCAGCCCCGCCAGGTCGCGATACATGCTGAAGACCATCGTCATCTCGGGCCGCTCGCGCGCCTTGACGGCGCGCAGGAACGGGATCGAGACCACCGAATCGAGCGCCACCGCCGCCATGGCGCTCAAACCCAGGCAGAGCGTCGACCACCAGGGAAGGTGAAAGAAGACCGCGACTCCCATCGTCGTCACGGCGCCGGAGAGGAAGGCCAGGATCAGATGGCGCCGCGCGCCGAGGCGCTGGCCGACCCAACCCATGATCGGGCTGGTGAAGAGCATCGCCGTGCAGCCCGACATGATCAGCGCCACCGCGGTGTCGCTGCGCCCCACGGCCACCAGATAGACCGGCGCATAGATATAGAAGCTCGACCACCAGACCTCGCGACCGAAGCTCAAGATCCAGGCGAGCCGCAGCCGGGGTTGGCTGACATAGCGACGGATATTGGCGATCGGGTTGGTCGAGAGTTTCGCATTCAATGGCAGGGCCGGGCCATATTCCGCACGCATGCGCCAGAAATAAATCAGCAGCAGCACGGCCGAGCCGGAGCTCAACAGATAGGTCGCCCAGGGCCCGACATGGTCGTAGAGGATGATCCCGATGCCGGGCCCGAGCGTCCAGCAGGCGGCGGCGAAGAAGGCGCGCAATGGCTCCGAACGGACGAAATCCTGCTTCCGGATATAGGCCATGTAATAGAGGTTGAGGCCATTGAGCAGGCAGGCGGCGGCGAAGGCGCGCAAGGCCATGCCCAGCGCCAACCCCCAAAGCGTGTGGGTCGCCAGCAGCAGCGGCACGATCACCAGGATCGCGGCCCCCATCGAATAGAGCCGGCGCGGCCGGTAGCGGCGGACGATCCAGGGAATGAGGAAGCTGACCGCCACCGCCGACCAGCCGGTCACGGTGTAGAGCAGGCTCACATCGCGCGCATTGCCCAGCGTGCGCAACGCCACCAGCGGAATGACCGTCGTCAGCGAGGCCCGCGCGAGCGAGTCGATCGCGAACATCAGCGCGAAGGTGGTGGCACCGGGCTTTCCGAGGGCTCGGATCCAGGCGGGGAGAGGGGCGGCCATGGCGCGGGGGGAAGCGAGCTGGAATGGAGGGCGGGAGGGGCGGCGCCGATGAAACCCGATGGCCCCCCGGCAAGGCCCCTTTTAGCGCATTGTTGATCGAGCGGCCAGATCGGTACAGCGCTTTGAAGCAAATACGCTATTCCCGTTTGTCCCCAGCCCTGGGACGCTTTTCCTGCTGGCGTCCCCCAAGCCCCTTGGGGCATATCTGGGGCCCGCTGGCCCGACCGGCCTTCGGCGCCCTCGCCGTTCCTCATTCTCTCCTGTGATCCGATCCATGAGCATCAACACCACCGACCTGTCGCGCCCGGGGCAGGCCCATGTCGATTCCTACTGGGCCGTGACCGCCGGCGAGGAAGTTGCCGGCTGCGACCCGGTCCAGGGCGACATCGACACCGACGTCGCCATCATCGGCGCCGGCTATACCGGCCTCTCCGCCGCCTATCACCTCGCGCGCGATTTCGGCATCAGCGCCCATGTGCTGGAGGCCAACCGCGTCGGCTGGGGCTGCAGCGGGCGCAATGGCGGCTTCTGCTCGGTCGGCATGGGCAAGGAAGGGGTCGAGGCCTGGGTGCGCCGCTGGGGCCGCGAACGCGCGCTCGACAGCTACGACCTGACGCGCCAGGCGGTCCGCCTCGTCGCCGACATCCTGGAGCGGGAGAAGATCGACGCCCAGCGCACGGCCGAGGGCGGGCTCGAGCTGGCGCACAAGCCGAACCGTGTCGAGGGCATGCGCGCCCAGGCCGAGCGCATGCAGCGCGATTTCGGCATCGAGTCCCAGTTCCTCGACAAGGCGACGCTCGCCCGCAACTTCCTCGACAGCCGCGAGGCCCATGGCGCGGTGCTGCATCACGAGGGCTTCGCGCTCCATGCCATGCGCTATGTGCGGGGGCTGGCGCGCGCGGCTCAGAAATATGGTGCGATCCTGCACAACAATTCGCCGGTGACCGGCTGGGAGCGCAAGAGCGGCCAGCATCATCTGCGCACGCCCGGCGGCATCGTGCGGGCCCGCCAGGTGCTGATCGCGACCAACGGCTACACCAATGACACGCTGAACCCCTGGACCTTGGGCCGCCTACTGCCGGTACTTTCCAACATCATCGTGACGCGGCCTTTGACCCAAGCCGAGCGCGATTCGGTTTCCTGGCAGACCTATTTCAAGATCTGGGACACGCGCCGGCTCCTGTTCTATTACCGGCTGCTGCCCGACAACCGCATCCTGTTCGGCGCCCGCGGCGGCGTCGAGGACAGCCCGGCCGAACATAGCTACCGCAAGGCCTGGCTCGAACGCCGCCTGCGCGAGATGTTCCCGCCGCTCGACAAGGTCGCGACCGAATATTTCTGGTACGGCTGGGTCTGTCTCTCGGCCGACAAGAACCCGCATATCGGCACCACCGACGACCGCAGCGTCCATTACGCCTTGGCCTATATCGGCCAGGGTGTGGCGCTCGCCAGCATGGCCGGCCGCCTGACCGCCCAGCGCATGGCCGGCGACAGCAAGGTCGATTACGGCGCGCTGCTCTCGGCGCCCCTGCCGAAATTCCCCTTCCCGGCCCTGCGCCGCGTCTATCAGCGCGCGGCCTACGCTTACTACTCGTACGAAGACGAGCGGCGCTAGCGGCTCATGCCATGACCGCGCCCGCGCCCGTTCTTGCCGTCACCCATGCGCCCTGGCGCCGGCTGGCGCTGCCGCTGTTTCTGCTGCTCATCATGGGCATCGCCTGGGGCGGCAGCTTCTCGCTTCTGCGAATCGCGCGCATCGACGGTGCATCGGGTTTCGGCATCGCCTTCTGGGAAGGCTGCGGCAGCGCTATTCCGTTGTTGCTCCTCATGCTCGTCACGCGTCAGAAGCTCCCGCTCGACCGCCGCTCATTGATCTTCTATGCGCTCAGCGGCTTTTTTGGCATCACGATTCCCGGCAGCACGCTCTTCTTCGCGGCCCTGTTCCTGCCGGCCGGAATCGTCTCCATGTCGAATGCGCTGGTCCCGCTGGCGACCTATGGCTTCGCCCTGATCATCGCGCTGGAGCGTTTCACGGTGCCGCGTGCCTTCGGCTTGCTGGTCGGTCTGGCGGGTGTGCTGCTGGTGCTGCTGCCCGAGACCAGCCTGCCCGATCCCAGCATGGCTCATTGGGCTCTGCTCTGCTTCGCGGCCTCGATTTCCTACGGCGTGCAGAACATCTATGTGGCGAAGGCAACCCCGCCCGGGATGAGTGCGCTCGCCATGTCGGCGGGAACGCTCCTGGGCGGCGGCCTTCTCGTGCTGCCGATCGTCATCGCGACCGATGGATTCTTCTCGATGATGCCGCCCTGGGGGCAGGCGCAATGGGCGGTCGTCGGCATGATGACGGTCAATTCGAGCTGCACCGTGGCCTTCCTCTGGATGATCCGCACCGCCGGCCCGGTCTTCACCTCACAGTGCGCCTATCTCGTGGTGCTGTTCGGCATGCTCTGGGGAATCGTGATCTTTGGCGAGAGCCATAGCGGCTGGATCTGGGCCGCGCTGGCCTTGATGGTCACGGGCGTGCTGCTCGTGAGCCTGAGGCAGCGCCGCGCGCCCTGACGTCGCCTCAGGCGGCGCGATCGATCAGATGCACGAAGGAGCCGAAGACGCGGCCGACGCGTTGGCCGGTTGAGCCGAGATCCCGCCCGCGCGCGTCGCTCGCTGTAAATAGTGGCTCCGTCCCCGCTTCATTGAGGATCCGTGCATAGTGGAACTCATGGCCGCGAAACGCACTGCGGGCGCCACCGAGCGGCAGCGCCTCGCCGCATAAGGTCACGGCGCGATAACCCAGATGAAGCCGGCGCTCGGCAAAGGATGTTTCCAGCGGCAGCAGTCCCGCCATTGGCTGGCGCCGCCCTTCCGCATCGACCAGCCCCTGCCCCATCAGCATATAGCCGCCGCATTCGCCATAGATGGCCGTGCCTCGCTGCGCCGCGACCCTTAGGCTTGTCATCAACTGCTGATTCTGTGACAACCGGCCGGCATGGAGTTCCGGATAGCCGCCCGGCAGGTAGATCGCATCGGCCGACCGGTCGGGGCCTTCGCCCGCGAGCGGCGAGAAGAAGGAGAGCGCCGCCCCCCGCTCGCGCCAATCCTGCAGCAGCGCCGGATAGGCGAAGGCAAAGGCTTCGTCGCGTGCGACCGCGACATGCTGGCCCAGCGGCGCGATGAAGCTGTCGGCACCGATCCGCGCGCTGAGATCGCGCGCAGGCCGTGCCAATGCCATCATCGCCGCGAGATCGATCTGGCGTCCGACTTCGGCTGCGGCATGCTCGATGAAGCCCTCCAGATCGCCATGCTCGCCCGCCTGCACCAGCCCCAGATGGCGCTCCGGCAGGCTCAAGCTCGCATCGCGGCGCACCATGCCCAGCACGGGCAGGCCGATCGGCTCCAGCGCCTGGGCCAGGATCGAGGCATGCTCGGCGCTGCCGACGCGATTGCAGATGATGCCGGCGATCTCGACGTCGGCGCGATGATCGCGAAAACCGCGTGCCACCGCCGCGACCGAGGCGCCCTGCCCGCGCGCATCGACCACCAGCAGCACGGGCCATCCCGTGAGCGAGGCGAGATCGGCGGTGGCACCGCTGCCGTCGGCCGCGCCATCGAACAATCCCATCGCCCCTTCCGCGACGATCAGCTCATGGTCGGTCGAGAGCCGCTCGACCAGGCTCGCGACCGTGCCGGCACGCATCGCCCAGAGATCGAGATTGAGACAGGGCCGCCCGGCAGCGGCGCTGTGAAAGGCCGGATCGATATAATCGGGACCGGTCTTGATGGCGGCAACGGATTTGCGGTTGCGCGCCAGCAGCCGCAGCAGCGCCATGGTGAGGACGGTCTTGCCGCTGCCCGACGCCGGTGCCGCCAGGATCACACCCCGGCCGCGGCTCCGGACGTGAGAGGTCCCTTCCATCGGGGCCGGGCCCGTCAGGCGCTTTCGGTCTGGCGGCGCGTGCCGAGCGGGTCGGCCGTGAGCACGCGGCCCTGGGCGGCGCCAAGCCAGTCGAGTGCCGCGCGCAACCGCACCACCTCGCCGATCACGACCATCGCCGGCGGTTCGAGTCCGGCCGCTTCGGCATCGGCCGCGCAACGGCCGAGCGTGGTCTCGAGCACCGTCTGCTCGGGCAGGGTCGCGCGGCAGACGATCGCGGTCGGCTCGCCGGCACTGCGTCCGCCCTCGATCAGGAGGGCCGCGATGCGCTCGATATGTTTGAGCGCCATATAGATCACCAGCACCGGCGAGCTTTGCGCGAGCGCCGCCCAGTTCACGGAGTCGGGCACATCGCCGGTCGCGTCATGGCCGGTGACGAAGGTGACCGCCGAGTTGGTCTCGCGATGGGTGACCGGAATGCCGGCATAGGCGAGCCCGCCGATCCCGGCCGAAATGCCGGGCACGATCCGAAAGGGAACCTTCGCCGCGACCAGCGCCAGCGCCTCTTCGCCGCCGCGCCCGAATACCATCGGATCGCCGCCCTTGAGCCGCAGCACGCGCTTGCCCTCGCGCGCCAGCTGGATCAGCCGCAGCGAGATGTCGGGCTGCTTGATCGAGGGCTTGCCGCCGCGTTTGCCGGCATATTCGAGCTCGGCGCCGGGCCGGGCCATGGCCAGGATCGCCTCGCCCACCAGCGCGTCATAGACCACCACATCCGCCTCGCCCAGCGCCTTGGCGGCCAGGAGCGTGATCAGCCCGGGATCGCCGGGACCGGCGCCCACGAGCCAGACCCAGCCCGGCTCGAGGCTGGGGAAATCCGGCCGGCGCATGGTGATTTCAGGGGACGACATGGCCGCATCATGCCGTTCCGGGTCCTGTCGCGACTAGTCAAATCAAGACGCCCATTTCCGGAATAGCGTCTCAGAGCAAGGTCGGACCGGCGTGAAGCATGCCGGTGCCCGAATCTTGCGCTGATTCGTTGCAATAGAGACTGATTCACGCATCAAGCCGGTTCGGCTTGCTGCGATCAGGCTCTAAGATAAGCCCATGCGCCGGAACCCTTTTGGCCGTCCCCAGGATCCCCATGGCCCGTAAGCCCGACGGCCCCTTGCGGCGCGGCTGGACCACGGGCGCCTGCGCCACGGCGGCGACGGCGGCTGCCTTCGAGGCGCTCCTGACTGGCCGTTTTCCCGATCCCATCGAGATCGCGCTGCCCAAGGGCGAACGCCCCTCCTTCGCGCTGGCGCATCAGAAGCGGGCGGGCGACGTCGTCACCGCGGGCATCGTCAAGGATGCCGGCGACGATCCCGACGTGACGCATGGCGCGCTGATCTTGTCCAGCGTGCGGGCGCTGGGTCCCCATACCGGCTTGCGCTTCAAGGCCGGGCGCGGCGTCGGCACCGTCACCAAGCCGGGCCTGCCGATCCCGCCGGGCGAGCCCGCCATCAATCCGGTGCCGCGGCGCATGATGACCGAGATCGTCCAGGCGGTCGCGGCGAGGCTCGGCGGCCGGCCCGATCTGGAGATCACGATCTCGATCCCGCAGGGCGAGGAAATGGCGCGCCACACCTGGAATCCGCGCCTCGGGATTCTCGGTGGGCTCTCGATCCTCGGCACCACGGGGATCGTGCATCCCTTCTCCTGCTCGGCCTGGATCGCGTCCATTCATCGCGGCATCGACGTGGCCCGCGCGAGCCACATCGATCATATCGCCGGCTGCACCGGCTCGACTTCGGAGGATGGGGTGAAGAAGCTCTACGACCTGCCCGACTTCGCCTTCATCGACATGGGGGATTTCGTCGGCGGCATGCTCAAATATCTGCGCGACCATCCACTGCCGCGCCTCACCATCGGCGGCGGCTTCGCCAAGCTGGCCAAGCTCGCCAACGGCGCGATGGATCTCCATTCCGGCCGCAGCCAGCTCGATCGCGCCGCGGTCGCGGGCTGGCTCGCCGAGCTCGGCGCCGATCCGGCCCTGATCGAGAAAACCAAGATCGCCAACACGGGGGCCGAGATTCTGGAAGAGGCCCAGGCGCGCGGTCTGGCCCTCGGCGAGCTGGTGGCAAGACGTGCCCGCGATCAGGCGAAAGCGGTGGTCGAGGGCAAGGTCGCGATCGAGGTGGTCGCCTTCGACCGTGCCGGCGCCATCATCGGCCGCGCGGGCTTCGCATGAGCCTCCAGATCCTGATCCTCGGCGGCACCGGCGATGCGGCGCGGCTCGCCGCCGGCATCAATGCCGATCCGAAGTTCTCGGTGACGACCTCGCTCGCCGGCCGCACGGAGAATCCGAAGAAGCTGGCCGGCAAGGTCCGCATCGGCGGCTTCGGCGGCATCGCCGGCCTGGTCGACTATCTGCGCGAGAAAAAGATCGACGTGCTGGTCGATGCCTCCCACCCTTTTGCCGCGCAGATCCGCCGCCACGCCATGGCGGCGGCCGCGAAGGTCAAGATCCCGCTGCTGCGCCTCGAGCGTGCCGCCTGGGCCAGGATGCGCGGCGACCGCTGGCATGAGGTGGACGATCTCGCGGAAGCCGCGAAGCTCACGCCCAAGCTCGGCCATCGCGCCTTCCTCACCGTGGGTCGCACGGAACTCGCTTCCTTCAGCGACATCGCCGGGATCCATTTCCTGGTGCGGCTGGTCGATCCACCATCGACACCGCTGCCGCTGGCCGATTTCGAGATCATGCTCGAGCGCGGGCCCTTCGACGAAACCGAGGAGCTGCAGCTGATGCGCGTGCGCCATATCGATCTCGTCATCGCCAAGAACAGCGGCGGCGACGCCACCTACGGCAAGATCGCCGCCGCGCGCGAGCTCAAGATCCCCGTCATCCTGCAACGCCGCCCCGCGCTGCCGTCCGGCTACGCGCCGGCGGCGATGGTCGAGACCGCCGAGGCGGCGATGGAATGGCTCGACCGGTTCGCGAGGGATTGAGCGGGGCCATCACCTCAACCGCCGTAATCTCATCATCGCCGCAATACCGAGCGCCGGACCGATCGCGAGCCCCGCGAGCACGGGTGGCCACCCGAACCTTGCCGCCAGCACCGGCGTGATCTGCACCGTCGCAAAGGTCAGCGCGAATCCCAGCGCCGTCTGGAACGTCATCAGGCTCCCTGCCTGCTGCGGCGGCGAAGCGTCGGCGACCAGGGCCGAGAACTGCGCCGAATCTGGAATGATGGTGAGGCCCCAGACCACCACGACCGCAAAGGTGATCCAGACCGGCCCGCCGAAGGTCGCGGCGGTCGCCAGCGCGGAAGCGCCGCTCAGCGCCATCGCGACGATGGTCACCTCGGCCTTGCCGATCCGGTCGGCGATCGAACCGGCGAAGGCGCAGGCGAGGCCGCCGGTGCCGATGGCGATGAAGGCCGTGAGCTTGGCGAGCCGCAAGGCTTCCGCGGCCGGCAGCGAGGCGCTGTAGGAGGCCGCCGTCGCTGCCGCGATCCAGGCCCACATGGCATAGAGCTCCCACATATGGCCGAGATATCCGGCATAGGCGAAACGAACCCGCCGGTTGGTCCAGGCCGTCGCGATGGCGCTGGGATCGAAACGCGTGGCCTTGCCGTGATAGGGCCCGAGCGACACCGCCAGACAGAGCAAGCCCGCCGCAATCGCGGCAGCCGAGACGATGGCGACCGTCAACCGCCACTCCGCGCCGCCGGCGAGCGCGATCAGATGCGGCGAGGCCGAGCCCAGCGTGAGCGCACCCACGAGGCCTCCCACCAGGAACCCGCGATCCTTCTGCCCCCAACCCACGGCGATCTTCATGCCGACCGGATAGACCCCTGCCAGAAGCGCCCCCGTTGCGACACGCGCGGCGATGGCTGGAATGCTGCCCGGCACGAGGATCAGGAGGCTCGCATTGACAAGCCCGGCGCAGACGGCCGAGGCCGCGAAGACGCGACGCGGATCATAGCGGTCCGCGAGACCCAGAATCGCGGAGGCGAGCGCGCCGACGACAAAGCCTGCTTGCACGCCGCTTGAGAGCGCCGCCTGGCGGAAGGGCGACAGCGCTGTCTCGCGCAGCATGTCGGGCAGGACCGCGGCGGACACGAACCACAGGCTCATCGCCGCCACCTCGGCAATCAGCAGCAGCGAGATCGAGCGAAATTTCTGTTGAGAAGACAAGATCGGCGATCGTCCCCCGAAGCGCGTGACGTCGCGATATTCGCTCAAGCGCCCACGCCGGCGCCATTCACCCGTTCGTGAAGAACTCCCGCATCGCCTTGGCGCAGGCCTCGGGCTCCTCCTCGGCGATGAAATGGCCGCATTTGAGCGGCACCTCGCGGACGTCGCTTGCCCATTTCTTCCAGATCTCGGCCGGCGAGGCGATCTTGTCCTTGAGATAGTCGGCGCCCCAGATCACCAGCAGCGGGCATTGGATCTTGCGGCCGGCCTTGCGGTCCGCCAGATCATGCTCGCGGTCGCAGCCGGCGCCCGCGCGATAATCCTCGCAGGTGGCCTCGACCACCGACGGCTTGGCGAAGCTCGCCTCGTAGGCGGCGATCGCTTCGGGATCGAAGCAGTCCTTCTTCCCCGCCCAGCGCTGCAGCAGATGGTGCATATAGAAGAGCGGGTCGCTGCCGATCATCTTCTCCGGCACGGGGGCCGGCACCGCCAGGAACGGCCAGTGATAGGTGGCGAGCGCCGATTCCCATCCCATCTGTTCCCAGGTTTCGACCGTCGGCACGATATCGAGGATCGCGAGCTTCTTGACCCGTTCGGGGAAATCGAGCGCCAGGCGATAGGCGACGCGGGCGCCGCGGTCATGCCCCCCTAAGCGAAAGCGCGGCTGGCCCAGCGCGTCCATGATCTCGATCATGTCGCGCGCCATGGCCCGCTTCGAATAATTCAGATGCTCGGGGTCGGGCTTGGGGCCGATGCTGTCGCCATAGCCACGCAGATCGGGGATCACGAGCGAGAAACGGTCGGCCAGCGCCGGCGCCACCTTGTGCCAGATCGCGTGAGTCTGCGGGTAGCCGTGCAGGAGCAACAGGGCGGGCCCATGGCCGCCCGTCTTGACCGCAATCTCGGCGTTCGACGTTTTGATGCGTCGCGCCTGAAAACCTTCGAACATGACAAATTCATCCCCCGAGCCGGCGAATCATGCGCCGGAGCGGGCCCGGGTTGCAACCTCTCGACTGGGATTTTCTGCCACCGAGGTGATGGTGGAGAAGACTTCTTATGATCTGACGGCGCCCGCAGCAGGTATATTGCGCATCCTGGTCGGACAGGATGTGCCTTTCCGCCGTGGAACAGAGGTCGCCCTGATCGAATGATGTCTCCTGATCCGCCCGCGGAACCAACGCCGCCCGGCGTCGGGCGCTGGCGGTTGCAGATCGAGCGGGATCCCGTTTCGACGGCCGAGTGGCTGCGCGCCGAGGAAGCGCTGCTCGATCGCGTCCGCAACGGCGAGCCGTCCAGCTGCCTGATCTGGCAGGCCACCCGCGCGATCGTCCTACCCCGCCCTTTGACCGACCTTCCCGCCTTTGCCGATGCCGCGGCAGGAATGGAGGCCCGAGGCTGGCCGGTCCTCCCCCGGCTTTCGGGCGGCACGCCGGTCCCGCAGATGCCCGGGGTTCTCAATCTGTCGTTCGTCTATCCCGTCGCGTCGAACCTCTGGTCGCTCGAGGCAGCTTACCGTCATCTGCTGGCGCCGCTGCGCCTCGCGACGCGGAGCTTCGGGCTCGAGACCGACGCTGGCGAGGTGACCGGCAGCCTCTGTGCCGGCCGCTTCGATCTCGCCATCGGCGGACGGAAATTCGTCGGCACCGCCCAGCGGCGGCGCTCCGGCGGTCGCCCCGGATTGAGCATCATCTTGGCCCATGCGACGCTCTGGATCGCGCCGGACCTCGACCGCGCTTGTGCCGCCGTCGGCGATTTCCTGACCGCGCTCGGCCGGCCCGTCGATTTCCGCCGTGAGACCATGACGACGCTGGCAGCCGAGCTGGGAGACTCACGGCCCGCCGAGTTTCTGACCGGAGAATTCACCAATGCGCTTCTGCGCGTCCTCGATGGGGCCGAATCGCCTCGGCGTTGAGGGCCCAACAGCTTCAGGAGGCCGGCGTCCGGGACAAAGATGCGAGGAGCATCGGATTCGTCACTCGGGAATTGCTGATTCTTTTCCTGCCGTGTTGAGCCGGTTCTTGGCTTTCTTGGCCGCGGCTTTCTTGCCGGGGCGCAGGATATGCTGATGCTCGGGATGATAGAGCCGGCTCTCCGAGAAGGAGTCGTTCTCGAACACGCGGCCGACGAAGATCAGCGCGGTGCGTGTGATCTTGCTGGCCTTGACCAGATCGCGAATGGTGGCGAGCGTGCCGCGGATCACGGCGGCATCGGGCCAGCCGACGCGGAACACCACCACCACCGGACAGTCGGCGCCGTAATTCGGCGTCAGCTCCGACACCACCCGATGGATATTGCGCACCGAGAGATGGATCGCAAGCGTGGCGCGCGAGGCACCCAGCGCCGCCAGCGCCTCGCCCTTCGGCATGGGCGAGGCCTTGCCCTCGGTGCGGGTGATGATGATGGTCTGGCTGACCTCGGGCAAGGTGAGCTCGGTCTTGAGGAGTGCGGCCGCCGCCGCGAAGGCCGGCACGCCCGGCGTCACGTCGTAATCGATGCCGAGCGCGTCGAGCCGGCGCATCTGCTCGGCGATCGCGCCATAGATCGAGGGATCGCCGGAATGGACCCGCGCCACATCCTGGCCTCTCTCGTGAGCCGTCCTCATATAGGCGACGATCTCGTCGAGCGTCAGCGGCGCTGTATCCACCACCAGCGCATCCTTGGGCGCATAGGCGACCACGGCTTCGGGCACCAGCGAGCCGGCATAGAGCTGCACCGGACAGCGCTCGATCAGCTTGCGGCCCTTGACGGTGATGAGATCGGGATCGCCTGGACCCGCCCCGATGAAATGAACCGTCATCGCGCGGCCCCTTCCTTGCGGATCAGCGGCGGCGCATCGGGGATATCTGTTGCGCGCTTGGCGGCATAGCCGCGCGGCGTATAGACCCACTGCCCGCCATCAGGGCGCGTCAGCGCACGACTTTGACTCGACCCGATCAGCACCACGGTCAACATATCGACCTGGTCGGGCGTCAGCGCCTCGAGTGTCGTGACTGTCACCGTCTCACCCTCGCGCCCCAGATTGCGCGCCAGCACCACCGGCACGCTGCCGGGCCGACCCTCGAGCAGGAGCTCCCGCGCTTTCACCAGCTGGTCACGCCGGCGTTGCGACACGGGGTTATAGAGCGCCACCACGAAATCGCCCGCGGCGGCCGCCTTCAGCCGCCGCTCGATGACGTCCCAAGGCGTCAGTAGATCGCTCAGCGAGATGGCGCAGAAATCATGGCCCAGCGGCGCCCCTGCGAGCGAGGCCGCCGCCTGCATCGCCGACACGCCCGGCAATCCCTTGACCTCGATCCGTTCCCAATCGGGATTGGCCCCGGTCTCGATCAGCTCGAACACGAGGGCACCCATCGCATAGATGCCGGCATCGCCCGAGCTCACCAGCGCCACATGCCGCCCTTCGGCCGCCAGATCGAGCGCCTTGCGCACGCGCTCGGTCTCCTCGCCCAGCGGGAAATCATGGCGCGTCTTGCCGGCGATCAGCGGCGCCACCAGGTCGAGATAAAGCCCATAGCCGACGATCTCCTCGGCGTCGCGCAGCGCGGCTTCCGCGCCCGCGGTGCGGCTCTCGGTCGAGCCCGGGCCGATCCCGACGATGGCGAGCCTGCCGCGCCCGCGCCCGAGCTGCATCGGATCGACGAGGCGCGGCGCCTCGGCGATGGCACAGGTCACGCGGCCCGTCTTGCGCTTGGGCGCCAGCAGGCGGCCGGCCTCGCCCACGCCGGCCAAGGCCGCGCCCTCGGCCACGCCATGGCAGCCGGTCTCGTTGAACACGACATCCGACGGGTTGGCGAGACGCGGCGTCTCGGCCTCGAGCCGTTCGGCCGGGAAGAAGCGTGCCGGCACGCCCAGCGAGACGGCAACAGCATGAACCGCGGGCTCGCCGGCCTTGAGTGCGATCGAGGCGACGCAGGCGACCGAATGCGGTGACAGCCCGGCGCCCGAGAGGGTCTGGCGCGCCAGCGCGATCGCTTCTTCGGGCGGTGCGCCGCGATCGCAACCGATGCCCAGCACCAACGTCGCCGGATGGACCAGAAGCGTGTCGCCGCGCGGGGCCTCGGTCTTGATCGTCGCGCGGATCGCCAGCTGGCCGCGCGCATCGAACGGCAGGCGTTTCAGCCAGTCGGCATCGTCGCGGGCCGCATCGATCTCGAGCCGGACGGGCTCCCCCGCCAGCAATCCGGCCATGATGCGCTTCGCCATCTCGGGATTGCCGAGACGCCAGCCCTCAGGCGGTTCGTCGATGCCGATGCCGAAGCGCAGATCGCCCGCGGTCGTCACCGCCGCATGGCCGCCCAGGGCGCTTGCGATCCGCCGCGCCATCTCATTGGCGCCATGATGCCCGCCGAGGAGCGGCACGATGCTGCTGCCATCCTCGGCGACAGCGATCACCGGCGGCTCGCTGCGCTTGTCGTCGAGGAGCGGTGCCAGCTTGCGGATCAGGATTCCCGCGGCACAGATCCCGATGATGGGGCGGCCGCCCTCGAACAGCTCGGCCAACTGCATCTCGAGATCGGAGAAGGTGACGTCGACCGCCTCGACGCGCGGCGCATAGCCGAACAGCTCCGCCCCGCCCAGCGCGTCGCGGATGCGATGGGCAACACCCAGCGCATTGGCCGTCAGCAGCACGATCCCCGGCAAGCTCACGAAGCCTCTCCCCGATTGTCCGTCGTCGCCATCGAGCGGTTGCTCCAGGCCTCCGCCCGCTTATGCACCAGCAGCATGGAGAAATAAGGAGCGCTTTCGCCATGCATTTCCGCGAGTGCCATGACTTTCTCACTGCCGAGCGTCGCACGTTCGACATAACGTGTGCGGTCGATCAGGTCCATCGCCTGCAGCACCCGGCGAACTTTGCCCAGATGCCGGCCGAGTTTCATGATGGCGGCCGCTTCGCAATCCTCCAGCCGGCGCGCGATCTCCGCCTCGGGCAGAGGGGCCGGGATCACGCTCAGCACGTCGTTACGCGCGGTGAGTGGCATGCCGGCCGCATCGGCGCAGGCCATGAGCGAGGAAACTCCCGGCACGATCCGCACCGGGCAGCGGCCGGAAAGACGACCATAGAGATATTGGAACGAGCCATAGAAGAAGGGATCGCCTTCGCACAAGACCGCGACCTCCCGGCCGGCCTTCGATTCCGCCAGGATCGCCGAGGCGGCGCGGTCGTAGATGTCGTCCTTCGGAAAGGCCCCGTCGCCCAGATTCATGCGGATGGCGATCTCCTTCTGCCCGCCCGGCAGATGCGGCGCCGCGATCTGGCGCGCGAAGCTGTCGCCGTCTTCGGGGGCCGGATAGGCGATAACGGCCGCCCGCTTCAGGATCGTGGCTGCCTTGATCGTCACCAGATCGGGATCCCCGGGCCCCAGGCCCAAGCCCCAGACCGTGCCGAAGCCATCCTTGGTGTTCATGGCTTCACCGCCGACAATTGCGTCACCGGCATCAGCGGCCGCCATGCCAGATGCGGTCCGACCGGCTCGGCGCGCTGGATCGCGATGCGCGTCAGCTCGCCCTCGCAGATCGCACGAAAGCCCGCGAGCCGCGCCTCGCTCTCGACCGTCACGGCATGCGCAACGAGCCTGCCGCCGGAAGGTAGCGCCGCCCAGCAACGTTCAATCAGGCCGGCAGTCGAGACGCCGCCGCCGAGGAAGATCGCGGTCGGCTGCGCCAGCCCGTCGAGGGCCGCGGGCGCCTTGCCTTTCACGATCTGAAGTTTCGGCACTCCAAGAGTCCGCATGTTGGTTTCGATCAAGGCGATGCGCTCCACCTCGTTCTCGATGGCGATGGCCCTGGCGCCGCGTGCCGCACGCATCCATTCGATCGCGATCGAGCCGCATCCGGCGCCGACATCCCATAGCAGGGCACCCGGCAGCGGCATCAGCTTCGCCAGCGCCGCCGCGCGGATCTCGCGCTTGGTGAGCTGGCCGTCATGCGCGAAAGCATCATCCGGCAACCCCGGAGTCCGGGCCGTCACCGCGACACTTGGCTCCGCGCGGCATTCGACGGCGACCGTGTTGAGATCCGCGGTCTGCCGGTCGCCCCAATCGGCGGCCTGGTTCTCGATCGCCGCCTCGGCGGGGCCGTCCATATGTTCGAGCGCCACCACGCGGCTGGCACCATAGCCCAGCTCGGTCAGTCGCCGCGCGATCAATGCGGGTGCCGCGCCATCGTCGGTCAGCATCAGCAGTCGGGCGCCTGGAAACACCGAACCGTTCAAAAGATCGAGCGGCCTGCCATGCAAGGTGAAGCAGTCCGTGTCGGAGAGCGACCAGCCGAGCCGGGCCGCGGCCAGGGTGAAGGCCGAGACCTGCGGCAGCACCAGCATCTCCTCCTGCGCCACGCGGCGCGCGAGGGTGACGCCGACGCCGAACCACATCGGATCGCCGCTGGCCAGCACCACCACCGGACGCCCCCGCCAGCGAAGGATCTCCTCGATGGTAAGCCGCAGCGGGCTCTGCCATGTCTGGCGCTCGGCCTTGCCGGCCGGCACCAGCGCCAGATGACGCTCGCCGCCGACGATGAGCTCGGCTCGGTCGATCAGGCCCCGCGCCTCGTCCGTGAGCCCATCGAGCCCACGTTCCGTCAGCCCGATGACCGAGAGCCAGCGGCTCATGATGCGTCTCCTTCGGGGAGGATCAGCGCGTTGACCGCCGCCGCCGCCAGAGCAGAGCCACCGCGACGACCGCGCAAAGTGAGATAGGGGATGCCGAGATCGGCCGCGATCAAGGCGTCCTTGGATTCAGCGGCACCGACGAAACCCACGGGAAATCCCAGGATCGCTGCCGGCCTGATGCCGTCGAGCTCGATCATCTCGAGCAATCGGAATAACGCCGTCGGCGCATTGCCGATCGCGACCAGCGCGCCGTCGAGCCGCTCGCCCAAGAGATCCATCGCCGCGGCCGACCGGGTATTGCCGATCTCGACCGCGCGTTCCTTGACGCCGGGCAACTCGATCGCCGCCACGATCTCGACGCCAGCCGGCAGATGGCGGCGCATGATGCCCGAAGCTACCATCGCGGCGTCGCACAGGATCGGCGCGCCGTGGGCGAGGGCCTTGCGGCTCGCCTCGACCAGATCCGGCGTCGCGGCCAGATCCTCGACCAGGTCGGCCATGCCGCAGGCATGGATGAGCCGCACCGCGACGCGCGCGAGGTCGCGCGGCAGGGCGGTCAGGGCGGGCCCTGCCTCCGCCTCGATGCGCGCGAAGGACTCCCGATAGATCGCCTGGGGGTCGCGTTCATAGCGATAGATCGCCATCGCCCTTGGTTCCTGTCTCGCCCGCCCGCTCAGTCCAGCGCTTCGGGATTGCGTCGCTGCGGCCCATGCCGGTGATTGGCATGGGGATGCGGCACATGGGCATGGCCGTGATCATGGCCATGATCCTGAGCGTGGCTATGCCCATGGTCGTGATGATGGCCGTCGCCATGGTGATGATGGTCGGCGACCGGCTTCAGCGGCAGCAGGCTGCCGCCTTGCGACGCACCATTCGGCGCATCCTTGTTGGTGCCGATGCCTTCGACATGATGGTGGTGGCTCTGCTGCGGCAGCCCGACCTCGGCCTCGAAGCCCAGCACCTGCTCGCGATATTTGCAGAGCCCGCAATTCATGTTGTTCTGCCCGATCAGGATCTCCTCGACCCGTTCGGCGAAGCAATCCAGCACGAAGGGATGGTCGTTGAGATAGCTGGCCTTGAGGAACTCGATCTCCGGATGGCGCTCGGCCATCTGGTCGGTGACGCGATAGATCCGCTTCACCAGCACGCCGGTGAAAAGGAAGTAGGGGAACACGATGATCCGCTTGTAGCCGAGCTTGACCGCATGCTCGAGGCCGGGGCCGACCAGCGGGAAGGTGACGCCGCTGTAACAGACCTCGCTCCAGCCGAAGCCCATGCCTTCCCATAGCATGCGCGCGACCTTGGTGATGTTGGAATTGGCATCGGAATCCGAGGTGCCACGCCCGACCACCATCAGCAGCGTGTCTTCGCGGGCGACCTTGTTCGGCGAACGCTGCTCGGCCTCCTCGATGCGCTGGCCGGCGGCCTTGAGGAGCTTGCTTTCGACCGCGAGCTCGCGGCCATAGCTGATCGTCAGGCCCTCGTGACGCGCGGCATATTCGTTGAGGACCGACGGCACGTCGTTCTTCACATGGCCGGCGGCGAAGAGCATCCCCGGGATCGCCAGGATCCGGTCGCAGCCTTTCGCGCGCAGCTCGTCGAGCCCGTCGCGGATGACCGGCCGCGCGAATTCGAGGAACCCGCTGCTGACCGGATATTGCGGCAGGCGCTGGGCGATGCCGGCCGCGACCGAGGCGAACTCCGCGATCGCCTCGTCGTCGCGGCTGCCATGGCCGCATACCATCACGCCGATCTTTCTCATCTCATCTCTCCCACCCGTTCTTGCGCCGACACGCGGCCCGGGACGGCCGCCGCCGTTGCTCTTATCAGAAACTTCATGCGCCGAACCTTTTGACCGGCGACC
The DNA here is from genome assembly GCF_050729195.1 of Hypericibacter sp. Lineage (NCBI taxonomy): Bacteria > Pseudomonadati > Pseudomonadota > Alphaproteobacteria > Rhodospirillales > Dongiaceae > Hypericibacter > Hypericibacter sp. The sequence continues at coordinate 37,811 of NZ_JBOHKS010000019.1, read as the reverse complement.
CGCGTTGACAGGTCGCAGGGTTCGCCCCCACGCTCCCGCTCATGTTCCTGGGGTCTCCAACCTTGCTGCCGGCGCTGCTCCTGGCCCTTGCCCTCGATGCCGGGCTGGGCGATCCCGCCTGGCTGTGGCAGCGCATTTCCCATCCCGTCGTGCTGGCGGGGTGGGCGATCGAGCAGCTCGACCGCGCGCTCAATCGCGACGAGGCGCCGGATCTGCACCGGCGCATCGCCGGCGTCGCCGCGCTCTCGATCCTGATGGCCGCCAGCTTCGGCATCGGCCTGCTGATCCACGCTGTGTTGAATCAATTTTCCTGGGGCTGGCTGATCGAAGCCGCCCTCATGGCCACCCTGCTGGCGCAGAACAGCCTCTATCGCCACGTCGAGGCGGTCGGCCGGGCGCTTGCCACCGGCAATCTGATGGAGGCCCGCGAGGCCGTGCGCCATATCGTCGGCCGCGATCCCGAGAGTCTCGACCGCCCCGCCGTGGCGCGGGCCGCGATCGAATCGCTGGCGGAGAATTTCGCCGATGGCGTGGTGGCGCCGCTGTTCTGGGGCCTGCTGTTCGGCCTGCCGGGCATGATGGCCTACAAGGCCGCCAATACCGCCGACAGCATGATCGGCCATCGCACCCAGCGCCACGAGGCTTTCGGTTGGGCCGCGGCGCGCTTCGACGATCTGCTCAATCTGGCGCCGGCAAGGCTCGCCGGTTTGCTGATCGCGCTGGCCTCCTTCCGAAGCTTCGGCGATTCCGTCAGGGTCATGCTCAAGGACGCGCCGCGCCATCGTTCGCCCAATGCGGGCTGGCCGGAAGCGGCCATGGCGGGCGCGCTCGAGATCGCGCTGGCGGGCCCGCGCACCTATTACGGCGGCCGCGTCGGCGACAGCCATTGGGTCAATGAGGACGGGCGGCGCGAGCTCGGTCCGACCGACATCCGCAATGCCCTCGCCCTCTATTTGCGCGCCTGCCTGATTGAGGCGGCGCTGGTGGCGCTGCTCTGGGTCCTGATCCGATAGCATCGGCTTCGTCTCACGCACCGCGGGCGATCTCCCAGATACGGTCGAGATCCACATGGGCGCCGATATGGGCGGCCAGCGCGTCGAGCGTGGCGTCGACCTCGGCCTCGAAATCGGGGCCCAGCGCCACATTGCCGCCGACCAACCGGCGCAGCAGCGCGCGTCGATAGCCGTCGGCCGCGAAGAGGCCATGGAGATAGCAGCCCATCACGCGGCCGTCGGCGGAGACCGCGCCGTCGGGCCGTCCCTCGAGATCGAGCATCGGGCGCTTGAGGTCGGTCCCGTCGGTCGCGCCGACATGCATCTCATAGCCCTTCACCGCCTCGCCGGTGGAACGCTCGCGGCCCGAAGCCTCGGTCAGGGTCTTGCTGCGGCCAAGCTGCGTGTCGAGATCGAGCAACCCCAGACCTTCCTCCTCGCCCGGCGGCCCTTCGATGCCATAGGGATCGGCGACGCGCCGCCCCAGCATCTGATAGCCGCCGCAGACCCCGATCACGCGCCCGCCGCGACGGATATGCGATTTGAGATCGGTGTCCCAGCCCTCGGCCTTGATCATGCGCAGATCGGCGATGGTGGATTTGGAGCCCGGCAGCACGATGAGATCGGCATTGCCCGGCAGCGCCTCGCCCGGCGGCACGATCACGAGGCGCACCGAGGGCTCGGCGCGCAGCGGGTCGAGATCGTCGAAATTGGCGATGCGATTGAGCATCGGCACCGCGATCGTGACGAAGGCGCCGGCCTCGCTGGCGCCATAGCGCGGCAGCACAACCGCATCCTCGGCGGGCAGCTTCATCGCGCGCGGCCAGAATGGCAGCAGCCCCAGCGCCGGCAGCCCGGTCCGCTCGGTGATGATCTTCATGCCCTCGGCGAAGAGCGTCGGATCGCCGCGGAATTTGTTGATGATGAAGCCCTTGATGCGTTCGCGTTCGGAGGGTGGCAGCAGGGCCGCGGTGCCCACCAGGCTCGCGATCACCCCGCCGCGGTCGATATCGCCGATCAGCAGCACCGGAACATCCGCTGCCTCGGCGAAACCCATATTGGCGATATCGCCTTCGCGCAGATTGACCTCGGCCGGGCTCCCCGCCCCTTCGACCAGCACCAGATCGGCTTCCGCCGACAGCTTGCCGAAGCTCTCCAGCACGGCGGGCATCAGGGTCGGCTTCAGCGCGTGATAGTCGCGCGCATTGGCCTTGCCATAGATGCGGCCCTGCAGCACGACCTGTGCGCCCACTTCGCTCTGCGGCTTCAGCAGCACCGGGTTCATATGGACCGACGGCTTCACCCCGCAGGCACGCGCCTGCAGGGCCTGGGCCCGCCCGATCTCGCCACCCTCTTCGGTCACCGCCGCGTTGTTCGACATGTTCTGCGGCTTGAACGGCCGCACCTTCAAGCCTCGTTTCGTGAAAGCACGCGCCAGCCCCGCCGTCAGCAATGACTTGCCGACGTCCGAGCCTGTGCCCTGCAGCATGATGGCGGGAGTCTTCACCGAGAACCCCCCTCCCTAACCCTCCCCCTCGAGGGGGGAGGGGATAAGAACGTGAACGAGAGCGACGCCGAAGGAATCTCCGCCCCCTCCCCTTGCGGGAGGGGGTAGGGGGAGGGGTGCCGGTGAGGCAATGTCCAGATCTTCAAAACTCGATCCCCGCCTGCGCCTTCACGCCGTCGCGGAAGGGATGCTTGATCATGGTCATCTCGGTCACGAGATCCGCCGCCTCGATCAGCGCGTCGGGCGCATTGCGCCCCGTCACCACCACATGCAGGTCGGGGCGCTTGCGCTTCAGCGTCTCCACCACCTCGGCGACCGGCAGATGGTCGTAGCGCAGGCAGATATTGAGCTCGTCCAGCAGCAGCATCTTGATCTCGGGGTCGGCCATCTGCCGCTTGGCCTCGGCCCAGGCGGCCTCGGCGGCGCGGATGTCGCGCGCCCGGTCCTGCGTGTCCCAGGTGAAACCCTCGCCCATCGCCTTGATGGTCACGAGTTCGGGGAAGCGCTCCAGCACGGTGCGCTCGCCCGTCTCCCATTTGCCCTTCACGAACTGCACCACGGCGCTCTTCATGCCATGGCCGACGCAGCGCATGACCATGCCGAAGGCGGCACTCGACTTGCCCTTGCCCTTGCCGGTATGGACGATCAGCAGGCCCTTCGAGAGGGTCTTGGTCGCCATCATCCGGTCGCGCGCTTCCTTGCGCTTGGCGGATTTCTCATTCGCCTGCCGGATCGCATCGGTGTCCTCGACGCCACTCATGCCCTGCCCTCCCTGATCGCATCCAGCCGCGCATGCACGCTGTTGGCCCGTGGCTTCCATAAGCCCCGCTCGATCGCTTCGTTGAAACGTTCCGCCATCTCGCGGCCCGCCGCCGGATTGGCCTCGCGGATGAAGCCCGCCACCTGGTCGTCGACCAGATAGGCCTCGTAGAGCGCCTCGAAATGATGATCGCCGACGGCGCCGGTGGTGGCCGCAAAGGCGAAGAGATAATCGACCGTCGCCGCCATCTCGAAGGCGCCCTTATAGCCATGGCGCATCACGCCGGCGATCCATTTGGGATTGGCGGCGCGGCCGCGCACCACTCGCGCGATCTCTTCTTCGAGCCGGCGCACCTTCGGCGTCTCGGGGCGCGAATGGTCGTTGTGATAGACCACCGGCTTGCGGCCCGAGAATTCCTTCACCGCCGCCGCGAGCCCGCCCTCGAACTGGTAGTAATCGTCGCTGTCGAGCAGGTCATGCTCGCGATTATCCTGGTTGTGCAGCACGCCCTCGATCTGTGAGAGCCTTGTCTCGAACAACCCATGCGCGGCTTCACCTTCGCTGCCGCTGCCATAAGCATAGCCGCCCCAGGCGACATAGGCGCGGGCGAGATCGCCGCTGTCGCGCCAGCCGCGCTCGTCGATCAGGGCCTGCAGGCCCGCGCCATAGGCGCCCGGCATCGAGCCGAAGATGCGGAAGCCCGCGCGCCGTTCGGCCGCTTCCGGCGTGGCGCCTTCGGCCAGCAGCCGGCTGCGTTCGGCAGCAACCCGTGCCGCGAGCGGATTCTCCGCCGGCGTCTCCTCGAGCGCCGCCACCGCGCGCGCCGCGCTGTCGATCAAATCGACCTGCGCCGGAAAGGCGTCGCGGAAGAAGCCCGAGATGCGGAAAGTCACATCGACGCGCGGCCGGCCCAGGAGCGTGATCGGCAGGACCTCGAACCCGGCGATGCGCGCAGAGCCGGTGTCCCAGCGCGGCCGCACGCCCATCAGCGCCAGGGCTTGCGCGATATCGTCGCCGCCGGTGCGCATATTGGCGGTGCCCCAGGCCGACAGCGCCAGGCTCGTCGGCCAGGCGCCATGTTCCTGCCGATAGCGCTCGATCAGCATCGAGGCCGATTTCCAGCCGAGTTGCCAGGCAGCCGGCGTCGGCACGCAGCGCGTATCGACCGAATAGAAATTGCGCCCCGTCGGCAGCACCTCGAGCCGGCCGCGCGTCGGCGCGCCCGACGGGCCGGGCGCCACGAAGCGGCCATCGAGGCCTGCCAGCAGCGCATCCGTCTCCGCGCGACCGCAGGCCTCGACCTGCGGCGCCAACGTCTCGCGCATGAAACCCAGCACGGCTTTCGTACGCGTCCATTGCGCCGCCGGCTCGATCTCGCCCGCCACCAGCTTTAGCGCCAGCAGCTCCAACCGTTCGACGGTGTCGCCCTGATGGCGCCAGGTCCCCGGCCCTTCCAGGATTGCGGGCCGCGGGCCCGTCCAGGCCTGCGCCCAATCCGCATCGAGCGGATCGAAGCCTTCGCCCAGCTCGAGATCCTTCGCCAGCGCGCGCAGGATCGATTGATCGGCGCCCTCGCCCTTGCCGCGCGGCACCCGCGCCAGCGCCACCAGCAGCGCATCGCGCAAGCTGCCAGTGGGACTGTGGCCGAACACATGCAGGCCGTCGCGGATCTGCAGTTCCTTGATCTCGCAGAGATGGCTGTCGAGCTTGACCAGCGCGCTGTCGGCCGCTTCGTCGGCCGCGATGTTGCAATCCTTGTCGAGCCCGAGCCGGCGCGTGAGATCGAGGATCTGGTCGCGCAGCAGCTTGCAGCGGCGCGGATCGAGTCCCGAGGCTTCATAATATTCATCGACCAGCCGCTCCAGCTCCTCGAGCTGGCCATAGCTCTCGGCCCGCGCCAGGGGCGGCGTCAGATGATCGAGGATAACGGCGGCGCTGCGCCGCTTGGCCTGGCTGCCTTCGCCAGGGTCGTTGACGATGAAAGGATAGAGCTGCGGCAACGGCCCCAGCGTCGCCTCGGGCCAACATTCTTCCGAGAGCGCCAGCGCCTTGCCCGGCAGCCATTCGAGATTGCCATGCTTGCCGACATGGACGACGGCATGAGCCGCGAAGCCGCGCCGCAGCCAGCCATAGAAGGCGAGATAACCATGCGGCGGCACCAGCGCCGGATCGTGATAGCTCGCGACCGGATCGATGTTGTAGCCGCGCGCCGGCTGCACCGCGACGACGAGATTGCCTTCCATGAACCCCGGCAGATGGAACTCACCCTCGGCAAAGAAAGGATCGCGCTCGGGCGCACCCCAGCGTGCCGTCACCGCCTCTTGCACGGCGCGCGGCAGGCTCTCGAGGAATTGCCGATAATCGGCCAGCGGCCAACGGATCTGCGCGTCGCCGCGACGCCCGCTGTTGGTCGGGCCTTGGAGCAGCCGCGCCATCAGGGCGGCGCCATCGCTAGGGCTGCCGCCAACGTTGTAACCCGTCCTTACCAAGGACGTGATCAAGCCGGCGGCACTGGCCGGCGTGTCGAGCCCGACGCCATTGCCGATGCGCCCATCGCGGTTGGGATAATTGGCGAGAATGAGCGCCACCCGGCGCGAGGCGGGCGCCGTTCGCCGCAGCCGCGCCCAGCCCGCGGCGAGATCGGCCACGAAATCGAGACGGTCCTTGACCGGCCGCTGGGTGACGATGCCGCATTGGGTCGCCTCGTCGCGCCGCGCTTCCGCCTTGAAGGCGACGGCGCGCGTCAGGATGCGCCCATCGACTTCCGGCAGCGCCACATGCATGGCGATATCGCGTGCGGCCAGCCCGTTCGTGCCCTCGCGCCACTCGGCCTCGCCGCCCGAGGACAGCACCACCTGGAACACCGGGCAATCGGCGCCATCGAAGGGCGTGGCGATACGGACGGCACCCGGTTGCGACAAGGCGAAGGCGGTCGCGTTGAGGATCACGTCGGGCTTGACCTCGGCCGAGAGCTTCTCGATCAGGCCCGACGCCAGCGGATCCTTGAGGCTCGCCACATGCACCGGCAGCGCATCGAGCCCAGCGCGACCCAGCGCCTCGATCAGCCCATTGATCGCGTCAAGCTGACCCGCCTGCAGCAACGCGCGATAGAACACGACAAACGCCACCGGCCGTCCGCCTTGCCAGCACGCCCGCAGATCATCCAAGCCGGGCTCGGTGAGGCCCGGCCCGTAGAGCCCGGCCTTCAGCAGCGGCTTGGGCTCGCGCCAGGGCCGGCCATGGCCGATCAGGCCCGCCGCATAATCCAGCATCTGGCCGGCATTCTCGATGCCGCCCTCGACCAGATAGCGCCAGAGCCGGTCCAAGGCCTCGGCCGGCAAGGTCGAGCGGCGCGCCAGCTCGGGATCGGGTTTGTCATCGCCCGGCAGGAAGGCGACCGCGATGCCGCGCTCGCGCGCCAGCGCCGACAATTGCTCCACACCATAGGGCCAATAGCGCTCGCCGCCCAGCAGGCGAACGATCACCAGGCGCGCCTGGGCGAGCGTCTTCTCGAGATAGAGATCGACCGACATGTTGTGGCCGAGGAACAGCAGATTGGCGAGCCGCAGGCTGGGCGCCCCCGCGCCTTGCAGACGGTGCGCCTCGGCGAGACAGGCCAGCTCGGTGTCGGCCGCCGACAAAAGGACGATCTCGCCCGGCGTCTGCAGCAGATCGACCGCCGACATGCCGTCGGCGATCGTCCCGGGACGTGCGGCGAGAAGATGCATGAGCTGTCGCGAACCCCGACCGGCTGCCGGATCAGGCGGCGCCGAGCGCGGCCGCGATCGCGGCGCGGTCGAGCCCCTTGAGCCCGATCACCACCAGCCGGCTGTCGCGCGCCTCGTCCGCCGCCCAGGGCCGATCGTAATAATGCTGCAGCCGCGCACCCACGCCTTGCAGCAAGAGACGCATCTCCTTGCCGCCGACGGCGAGGAACCCCTTCACCCGCAGGATGTCGTGGCGTTCGATCAGGGGCTTGAGGCGTGCGAGCAATTCCTCGGGCGTGCGCAGCATCGGCAAGGTCAAGGAGAAGCTCTCGAAATCGTCATGGTCGTGATCCTCGCCCTCGAGCTCGTGATGCGAGGGCCGCGACGCCAGATCGTCTTCGGCCGCGGCCTCGATGCCCAGCAGCGTCTTGGCATCGATCCGCCCGAAGCTTGCCGGCAGGATCTTCACCGCGCGGCCCAGCTCGGCATTGATCGCTGCCTCGGCCTTCGCCCGCATCGGCCCATCCATGAGGTCGATCTTGTTCAGCACCACCAGATCGGCGCAGGCGATCTGGTCCTCGAACACCTCGGCCAGCGGGCTTTCATGATCGAGCGCCGCGTCGGCGGCGCGCTGGCGATCGACCGCGGCCGGATTTTCGGCAAAGCGTCCCGCGGCCACGGCCGGCCCGTCCACCACCGCGATCACGCCGTCGACCGTGACGCGCGCGCGCACTTCCGGCCAGGCGAAGGCCTTCACCAGCGGCTTGGGCAGCGCCAGGCCCGAGGTTTCGATCACGATATGCTCGGGCGGATTCGGACGGTCGAGCAGCGCCTCGATGGTGGGCAGGAAATCGTCGGCGACCGTGCAGCAGATGCAGCCATTGGCCAACTCGACGATGTTCTCCTCGGGGCAGCCTTCGATGGCGCAGGCCTTGAGGATGCTGCCATCGACGCCGAGCTCGCCGAACTCGTTGATGACCAGCGCCAGCCGGCGCCCGTTCGCCGACTTGATCAGGTTCTGGATCAGCGTGGTCTTCCCCGCCCCCAGAAATCCGGTGACGATGGTGGCGGGAATGCGCGCCCGACTTAGCGAAACGAGCGGCGGCTTGACGATCATTTCGGCAATTCTCCTTTGAGGGCTAGCGGCAGACCGGCGGCGATGAAGATCACGCGGTCGGCGACAGCGGCGACATGTTGATGGAGGCGACCCGCATGGTCGCGGAAGGCACGGGCAAGCGAGCTCTCCGGCACGATGCCGAGCCCCACCTCGTTCGATACCAGCACGACCGGGCCGCCGGGCCGCTGGATCGCGGCGCAAAGCGCTTCGGTCGCGCCATCGATGTCGTGCTCCTGCTCCATGAGATTGCTGAGCCAGAGCGTCAGGCAATCGACCAGCAAGACGCCGCTTTCGGCGCGGATCGCTGCCGGCAGATCGAGGGGTGCCTCGCGCGTGACCCAGCCGGGCCCACGCTGCTCGCGATGGAGGCGGATGCGCTCGACCATTTCGGCATCGCCCGCTTCGGCGGTCGCGATATAGGTCCGCGGATTCGCGTTGGCGAGCAGCGCCTCGGCATAACGGCTCTTGCCCGAACGCGCACCACCCAGCAGAAGAACGCTGCCGGTGAGACTCAGGCCGGACGATGACGATTGAAGCCCTGCAGAAACGCGCATCAGGCCTCCCCTCCCTCCGAGGATCGGTGTTCTGGATCGGCCAAACAGGTTTCCTGGCTCGCGGGTTGTCGGCCGACGGCGCCTTCCCAGCTCCCGACATCGGGAACCAGTGGCTTTACATGCCGTCGGGCCTCGCCGCTCACAGTTGCGGGGGCAGCGCCGGAATCGACCGGCTTCCCTGGCTTGGACCGGGGCCGAACCTACAGGAACCCTCCCCCCAAGGCCAGCGCCGAACCCCCTTGGCCGGCGCGCCGGCGCAGGGTTTGGCCGGCCATGCCGTGAACCTTGGGTGGCTTCCCCTGGAACCACCTGAAAGGCCCTCTGCCGACGGGCTTTTCTGGGTTTGTTCCGAAGCGCGAGCAGACCTGGAATGGAACGGCAGGGCCCTCGCGGTCGGGCATCAGTCCGGCGACTGAATGGCTGCCCCGCCCGATCGTGACTTGGCCCTGCCCAGGCGGGACCGCCGGTCATTCCCCCCGCGGTCCCGCCGCCCCTCCTCAAACCAGGGGCACTAAGAATCACGTCGAAGTCATCCTCCTGCGGTTTCGGCATTGGGATGAAATCGCCTCGCCCGACATGACCTTGCGGTAATCAGGGCTGCAGACACATCGCCTCACTTGCGATGTCGGTAAGGCTCGCCACCTCTCGCGGCGGGGGCCCATCGCCGCCGGAACTCCGGTGCCAACTACAGAGGTCAATCGTGATTCGCTCATTCACTCTGCTTCCCGCCCTGGTCATTCTCTTCGGTCTCGGCGGCGCGAGCCTCGCCATGGCTGCCAATGCCAGCAGCGACAAGCCCAACAAGTCGCAGGCTGCGCAGACCGACGTGCACGAAGCCAAGACCACCACGAAGGCCGTGACTTCCGATCCCAACTCCAGCATCTGCACCAACACCGCGACGACGGAAAATTGCACCGCTCAGGGCAATTGATCTCGATCTGAAGCACGGAACAGCGGGACCGGCAGGAAACAGCTCTGCCGGTCCCGTTTCGCGTGAGGTCGGATTCCTTCTCCCAACGTGACCTCGCCGTGAAATGGAAGACACAAAGGCCGAAACGCCTTGAGCCTTCGGCACGGCTCGCCATCTCTCGAAAGGGGTCGCCAATCCACCGGAAATCCGGTGCTGAGAAATGAGGTCCATCATGACTCGCTCATCGACTCTGCTCCCCGCTCTCGTCGTTCTCTTCGGCCTCGCAGGCGCAAGCCTCGCCATGGCGGACGATGCGAGCTCCACCAAGACGACGGCATCGCCGTCCGTGAACAAGACCACGGACAAGTCGACCTCTCAGTCCAACTCCTGCGATACCGCCCCGATGTATGAGAGGCCGGACTATTGCCACCCCCGCGGCGGCTGATCGTGATGGCGCCGCCGACGGCGAACATGCCTGTCGGCTCTGCCCTCTTTTTGGGGAGTTCTCCCCGCTCAACATGGCCACACGGTGAATTAGAAGACAGGCCGGCGAGCTCGCCTTGAGCCCCTATCCGCCCACGCCAATCTTCAGACAGGCGAGCAAGCCTCGCCGAAATGCCGGTGGCAACCATCGAGGTCTATGATGATTCGTGCATCCACACTGATCCCCGCCTTCCTGCTCACCGCCGGGCTGGCCATGTCCGGCTATGCGGCGACCCAGGCATCGAACGACAATCTCGCATCGCCTGGCCATGCGACGGTCGCCGTCGCCGCCAACGATTGCGTCGGCAATAGCCAGCCTGACCCGCAGGATTGCTATCCGCCCAATCGCCAGGGAAAGCGCGACTTTCTGAAGCACTCCGCTTGAACACGTAGCCCGCAGAGAGAGTGTCGCCGCCAGGGCATCACCCGGCGAAACACTTCCTCTTTATGGTTAAAAGAACGGGACTGCCCGGAACCCCACCGGCAGTCCCGTTTTTATTGCTTTTCAGGCGCTTCACCTAAATAAGGCGAAATCTTGTCAGGAACGGCGCAGGGCTTGGGAGCCTGCCGCGTGAATAGGTCCAGATGCCGGTTGTTGGTAAGGAGAGCCTCCTCGGTGGTCCCGGTTTCCTATTTTGTTCCGGCGATTGACTATCGGCCTCGCGGGTGAGCGACTTTGTCCGCCCAATCGCGAGCCGCCGTCATGCCCTGGCGCGTTGATACTGTTCGAGACGCCCCTGATGACGGTCTTGCCACAACCGGAGAAGCGATGGACCCGGCCGAGGACGAAGAATTGATGCTGGCGAGCGGGCGCGGCGATCGTGCCGCCTTCGCGAAGCTGGTCCGCAACCATCTGGGACGCTCGAACGCGATTGCCGTGCGCATGCTCGGCAGCGCGGCCGAGGCTGAAGAGGTGGTGCAGGAGGCCTTTCTGCGGGTTTGGCAGAAAGCGCCTACCTGGCGGAAAGACGGCGGTGCGCGCGTATCGACCTGGCTGGCGCGCGTGATCGTCAATCTCTGTATCGACCGGCGCCGGCGGGCGCGGACCGTACCGTTGGAGGAAGTGCCCGAGATGGCCGATAGCGCACCCGGCGCCGATGACGTCCTGGCTTTGGAAGAGCGTCGCCAGCGCGTCGCGACGGCACTGGCCGAGCTGCCCGATCGGCAGCGCGCGGCGGTGGTGTTGAGCTACTACGAAGGACTGAGCAATGCGGAAGTGGCCGGCGCGCTGGAAATCAGCGTCGGCGCCGTGGAATCGCTGCTGGTGCGAGCGCGCCGCAGCCTCGCCGGGTTGCTTGCCGATCTGGCCCGGACGGAAGGAGTCGTGACATGAATGCAAAACGCCTCGAGCAGATCCTCGCGGCCTATGGCGCCAAGTCGGAGCGCTGGCCGGAGGCGGAACGCCCGGACGCATTGGCGCTGCTGGCGCACGACGCGCCGGCCCAGCAATTGCTGCGCGATGCCCGCCGGCTCGATGGCCTGCTCGACAGCCTGCAGGCACTCGAACCCACGTTCGACGCTGCGAGCCTGGCGGCGCGGTTGAGCGAACGCCCGCAAGAGATGACGAACGTTCGATCGCTCGCCGCGTCGCGCGCTCGCTGGCGCATCCCTTTCATCATGCCGAACCTCATCGGTCTCGCCGCCGCGGCGGTCGCCGGCTTCTGGATCGGTTGGACCAACCCCGGCACCGAGAACACACAGGTTGCGGAACTCGTGCCCTATGTCGCCGATATGGGCGATGAGGAGAGTTTGCCATGGTAGATTTCCTGCGGCGCAACGCCAATTGGCTCGCGGTCGCGCTGCTCGTCTCGCTCGGCGCCAATCTCTTTCTCGGCGGCATGATGGCCGGCCGTCTCCTGCATCACGGCATGGGCGGCCCCCGCATGGAGATGATGGGCGGCGCCGGCCAGGTGAATTGGATCGTCAAACGCATCGCCGAGGATCTGCCGGCAGCGCAGCAGGACGTTTTTCGCGATGCCATGAACGCGCGTAAGGATCAGCTCGTCGCCATGGGCAAGGAACTGCGCGAGGCGCGCGAGGCGGTCAAGGCCGCGATCCAGACGAAACCCTTCGACCGCGCGGCCTATGACAACGCCGCGACCGCGATGAGCCAGCGCCAGACCACCTTCAGTGCCGAACTCGCCGATGCCGTTGGCGATTCCATGGAACTCGCCGCCGGTAAGCCGGTGGCAAACTAGCCGCCAGCCCCGGGGCTCGAGCCGCGATGGCCACGACCTTGGGATTTCACGCGGTCGCGCGCTTCGGGCTCGGTGCGCGCAGCGGCGAAATCGAAGCCGCGAGCGCGGACCCTCGAGGCTGGGTCCTGGCCCAGCTCGGCGACCGGGCGGCGCCCTCGGCGCTCTCCGATATGCCGACAGGTCAGAGCCTCGCCGCCGAGCTGGTGAGGGCGCTCAATCGCGGGCCTGAATCCCTGCAGCAGACGATCAAGGGCGCCGCCCGCGAGCAGTTCATCGCCGAGATCGGTGCGCGGGCCCGTCTGCAAATCGAGACCGCCGCCCCCTTCTACGAGCGGCTGGTCGCGTTCTGGTCGAATCACTTCACCGTCTCGATCGCCAAGCCCGCGGTCCTGGGATTGGCTGGCGCCTTCGAGCGCGAGGCGATCCGCCCGCATGTCACCGGGAAATTCGCCGACCTCCTGCTCGCGGTGCTGCGCCACCCCGCCATGCTGATCTATCTCGACAATGCGCAGTCGGTGGGTCCGCACTCCCGCGCGGGCCTCAATGGCAAGCATGGCATCAACGAGAATCTGGGCCGCGAGGTGCTGGAGCTTCATACACTGGGCGTCGATGGCGGCTACGGCCAGGCCGATGTCGAAGCCTTCGCCCGGATGCTCACGGGCTGGTCCATCGGCGGCAAGCGCGGCGGCATCGTCGGCGCGTTCAATTTCTATCCGCAGCTTCACGAGCCCGGCGCCAAGATCCTGCTCGGAAAGACCTACGCCGAAGGCGGCGAGGACGAGGTCGAGCGCGCCGTCGAGGATCTGGCGCGCCATCCGGCGACGGCGCATCACCTCGCGCTCAAATTCACCCGTCATTTCGTGGCCGACGATCCGGCAGAGGATTTGGTCGAGCGCGTCGCGCATCGTTATCTCGACAGCGACGGCGATCTGGGAGCGCTGGCGAGCTTCGTCGTGATGCAGCCCGAGGCCTGGGCCCAGCCGCTCGCCAAGATCAAGACCCCCAACGAGCTGATGATCTCGGGGTTGCGCGCCTTGGGCCGCACGCCTGAGCCCAAAGCCGTGGCGGGCTCGCTCAAGGCCATGGGACAAATCCCCTTCAATGCGCCCTCGCCCGCCGGCTGGCCCGATCGCGCCGAAGGCTGGGTCGGCCCCGAAGCACTGTTGCAGCGTGCCGATTGGGCCATGGCGGTTGCGCAACGCATTCCGCAGGGGCCTCGACCCGTGCAGCTGCTCGATCTCGCGCTCGGCCCCGCCGCCAGCGCCACCACCCGTCAGGCGATCGAGCGCGCGCCCTCGCCCGCCGACGGATTTGCGCTCGTTCTGGCCGCACCGGAGTTCCAGCGCCGATGAAACCCATGATCCCCGTTCCGCTGACGCGCCGTCGCCTTTTGATCGGCGGCGCCATAGTGTTCGCAGGCCTGGCGATGCCGGGCTCGATCAGGCTCGCCTTCGCCGATGCGCCGACGGAGCGCCGCTTCGTCCTGATCATTCTGCGCGGCGCGCTCGACGGCCTCGCTGCCGTGCCGCCCTACGCCGATCCCGATTATGCGAGCCTTCGTGGCGCGCTCGCTTTCGGCAAGCCCGGCGAGCAGGCGGGCGCCCTCGATCTCGACGGTCGCTTCGGCCTGAACCCGGCCCTGGCGCCGTTGCTGCCGATGTGGCAAGCGCGGGAACTCACCGTGCTCCACGCCGCCGCCACGCCCTATCGCGACCGTTCGCATTTCGACGGGCAGAATCTCCTGGAAAACGGCACGCGGAGGCCGAACGGTGCGCCGGATGGCTGGCTCAACCGGGCGCTCGCGACGCTCGGCAATGGCGATCGGCGCCTGGGCCTCGCCGTCGGCGAGGTCGTGCCGCTGGTGCTGACGGGCGGCACGCCTGTCGCTTCCTGGGAACCCGCCGGCCTGTTGCCGGAAGCCTCGCCGGATTTCCTGGCGCAGCTGGCCTCGCTCTATCGGACCGATCCCCTGCTGGGGCCGGCGCTGAGCAATGGCATCGATGCCCAGCGCCTCAGCGACGAGGTGATGAGCAGCGGAACCGATGGCTTGGCGATGGGCGGCGGCATGGCCGTGGCGACGACCGCTGCCGATCCCGGCAACGGCCCCAACCCGAAGCTGCGTCCGGCCAATCTGATGGCCCAGGCCGCCGAGGGCGCCGGCAAGCTCCTCGCCGATGCGCGCGGGCCGCGGATCGCCGTGCTGGAAGCCGGCGGCTGGGACACCCATGCCAATCAGGGCCTCATGACCGGACGCCTGGCAACGGCGCTGGGCGGGCTTGCCGACGGCATGGTCGCCCTCAAGCGCGGGCTGGGCACGGCCTGGAGCGAAACCGTGGTCGTCGTCGTCACCGAGTTCGGCCGCACCGCGGCGCCCAATGGCACCGGCGGAACCGATCATGGGACGGGAACGGTCGCCTTGCTCGCCGGCGGACGCGTCGCGGGCGGGCGGGTGATCACGGCCTGGCCGGGCCTCAGTCCCGACAAGCTCTATCAGGGACGCGATCTGGCGCCGACCCTGGATCTGCGCGGGCCTTTGAAGGCGGCATTGGCCGCGCAGTTCGACATCGACGAGGCGACCTTGTCGCAGCGCGTCTTTCCCGACAGCGCCGCGGTCGAGCCGAAGGACGGACTGATCGCAAGCTGAAGCGCCGCGGTCTTTCCGGCGTTGTCCCGATCGGTCGTCAGCGTGCGACGAGGCGGCGGGGCTCGCCCTTGCCTTCGTCGATCACCATCGGGAAGCGGACCCGGACCAGCAATCCCGGCGTATTGTCGCCGAGCTCGAGCTCGGCGTTGTGGAGATGGGCGATCGCCTTGACCAGCGGCAGCCCCAGCCCGATGCCGGGTGTGGTCCGGCTCTCGTCGAGCCGCACGAAGCGCTCGAGCACGCGCTCCCGATCCTTTTCCGGAATGCCGGCGCCGCGGTCGGCGACGACGATCTCGGGCTTGCCGTCGACGCGGCTGACGCCGATATCGACCCGGCCGCCATCGGCGCCGTATTTGATCGCATTGTCGAGCAGATTGGCCAGCACCTGGAACAGCAGCTGCCGGTCGCCCTCGACCGTCGCCGGTTCCTCGACCGTCAAGGAGAGGCTCACGCCGCGCTCGTCGCCCACGGGCTCATAAAGCTCGACCACGTCGCGCGCGAGCGCGCCCAGCTCCACCGGCTGGCGCTCGATGCGCGACGCGCCGGCTTCGGCGTCGGCGATCGCCAGCAGTGCCGAAAAGGTGCGCAGGAGCTGATCCGATTCGCCGATCGCCCGTTCGATCGCCTGCCGGCGCTCGTCCTCGGAGGCGTCGGCCAGCGCCAGCTCGAGCCCGTTCTTGAGCCGCGACAAGGGTGTGCGCAAATCGTGCGCGATATTGTCGGTGACCGTGCGGATGCCGGCCAGAAGCCGCTGGATATCGTCCAGCATGGCATTGAGGTTCTGCGACAGCCGGTCGAACTCGTCGCCGCTGCCCGAGACCGCCATGCGATGCTCGACCTCGCCCGCCCGGATGCGGTCGGTCGATCGGTTGATCGCCTCGATGCGGCCGAGGAAATTGCGGCTGGCGATGAAGCCGACCGCGAGACCGAGCCCGACGGTGACGGCGATGCCCCAGAGGCTGGCATTGATCAGCGCCGAGCGCAGCCGGGCCTCGGTGCTCATATCCTGCCCGACCAGCAGGTGATAATTGTCCGGCAGGAGCACGTGGATGGCGCGGGCACCCAGCACCTTGCGCAGGCCCGCCACGTTGCGTTCGATGGTGAAATCCAGCCAGGGCCCCTCATGCTCCCCGGTCGGCGGCCAGTCGGTGAGATTGCCGGCGAGCGGGGTGAAGGTGGGGCCCGCCAGCAGATAGATGCCGTCGCCGACGCGGTCTGGCCGCACGCGCTCGGCGATGACAAGGCTCAGGCCCCCCGGCCCGAACCGGCGGAACTGCTCCGCCAGCAGGTTGGCTTCGGCCAGAACCGTCTCGCGCCGTTCGCGCGCGAGCATGAACTCCATGGTCCAGAACGTCACCCCGGCCAGCGAGATCGCCGAAACGCTGAACAGCGCCGCGTAGGTCAGCGCCAGCCGGAAGGTACTGGTGGCGAGGAACCTAGGAAGTGGCACGCAGTGAATATCCCGCGCCCCGCACCGTGTGCAGCAGCGGCCGGTCGAACCCCTTGTCAATTTTCTGTCGCAAACGGCTCACATGCACATCGATGACGTTGGTCTGCGGGTCGAAATGATAGTCCCAGACGCTCTCGAGCAACATAGTGCGCGTGACCACCTGGTCGGCATGGCGCATCAGGCATTCCAGCAGCTTGAACTCGCGGGGCTGCAGATCGATCTCCCGACCGGCCCGTTTGACCGACCGCTTGAGCAGATCCATCTCCAGATCCGCCACCTTGAGGAGCGTTTCGGCCGTCGAAGCCTTGCGCCGCCGTCCCAGCGCCTCGAGCCGGGCCAGAAGCTCGGAGAAGGCGAAAGGCTTGGTCAGATAGTCGTCGCCGCCGGCCTTGAGGCCCTTGACCCGGTCATCGACCTTGTCGAGCGCGCTCAGGATCAGAACCGGGGTTTCGACATCGGCCGCCCGCATCGCCTGTAGGACCGAAAGCCCATCGAGGCCGGGCAGCATGCGGTCGAGAACGACCGCGTCATAGTCCCCGCTGGTGGCCAGATAGAGACCGTCGCGTCCGGTCGCGGCGTGGTCCACCACATGCCCGCTTTCCGACAACGCTTTCGAGACATAGGCGGCAGCAGCCTGATCGTCCTCGACGAGGAGAATTCGCATGGTCAGCTGTGAGTCTATCAACCGGGCCAAGGCTCCGGAAGGGGTGGGGTAGGGAGGGGTGGGAGCGGGCGCCGCCGGATCGGATGCCAGGGGCGCTTTTGGATCGGAGGCGGTGGAAACGCCACGGACCGGGGCGATATCGCCCCGGTCCGCAGTTTCCATCGGATCCGGCTTCGAGCCAGGAACCGTCATTTTGACCTCGTTTATGCGTCGGACAAGTCGAGTGCCAGGAACAGATCGTCGCCCTGGCGGCTGATCAGCATGAGAACGGACTTCTTCTGGTCTTTGCGGGCCTGCTCGACGAGCCGGTCCACATCGGCCGGATTCTTGATGCTGCTGTCGGCAACCCGTTCGATGACGTCGCCGGGCCGCAGGCCCTGCTCCGCCGCCTTGCCGTCCTGATCGACATCGGCGATCAGGGCACCATCAACCGAGTCGGGAATTTCGAACTGCGCGCGGGCATCGTGGTCGAGAGCGACCAGACGAAGCCCGAGCAGCTTCTCGGCGGCACCCGGGGCCGTCTTGGCGTCGGCCGGCGCATCCGCAGCAGCCACCCGCGCCTCGGTCGGCAGATGGCCGATCGTGACGTCGACGGTCTGATGCTCATGGTTGCGCAGGACTTCGACCTTCGCGGTGCTGTCGGCAGCGGCAGCCGCGACCAGACGCGGCAGGTCCCGCATCTTGTCGATCGCCTGGCCGTTGAAGCTCAGCACCACATCGCCAGCCTGGAGCTTGCCATTGGCAGGCCCTTTGCTGTCGACGGCGGCGACCAGCGCGCCCTTGGGCTCATCGAGACCCATCGCCTGGGCGAGTTCCGGGGTCACTTCCTGGATGCGGACGCCGAGCCAGCCGCGCTCGACCTTGCCATGCTCCTTGAGCTCGGCAATGACGGGCTTGGCGAGGTTCGACGGGATCGCGAAGCCGATACCGACACTGCCGCCATTCGGGGTGGCGATGGCGGCGTTGATGCCCACCACCTGGCCGTTCATGTTGAAGGTCGGGCCGCCGGAGTTGCCCTGGTTGATCGACGCGTCGATCTGCAGGAAGTCGTCGAACGGACCCGAGCGGATATCACGGCCACGTGCCGAGATGATGCCGGTCGTCACCGTGCCGCCGAGGCCGAACGGATTGCCGACCGCGAGGACCCAATCACCGACGCGGGTCTGGTCGGAGTCGCCGAACGAGACGAAGGGCAGCGGGGTTTTGCTTTCGACCTTGAGAAGCGCCAGATCGGTCTTCTCGTCGGTGCCGATCAGCTTCGCCTGAAGCTGCAGGCCGTCGGCGGTCGTCACTTTGATGTCCGTGGCGCCGTCGATCACATGGTTGTTGGTGACGATGTAGCCGGCCGGATCGACGATGAAGCCGGAGCCCAGCGCCGTCGCCTTGTGCTTGTTGCCGTTATGGTCCTGCTCCTGCTGACCATTGCGGAAATGCTTGAAGAACTCCTCGAAGGGCGAGCCCGGGGGGAAATGGAAGGGCATCTCCTCCGGCATGCCGCCGCTCTGGTCGGTGACATCCTCGACCGCCGCGATATTCACGACGGCGGGTGTCACCTTCGCGGCGAGATCGGCGAAGCTTGCTGGCGAATCGGCGCGGGCGACGCCCGATTGCAGCGCAAGCGCCGCAATGCCGGCCGCCAGCACTGCGCTCCGCAGGGCCGGCGCCTTCACGCGCGCTCGGACGAAGCGGATAAGGTTGGTAGACATCCTGGGGACCTCCTGTGGGGGACTGCCGTCCGGGGGCCGGTTGGCCTGGGGGCGGATGGCGTTCCCCAACAAATAAAGCGGTCCGCCTGACGGGCCGATTTCTCCGGGGTTAATTCTGGTTCATGGTTTCAGCCCTAAAAATGGCTGATTTCCGCCATTGTTTCATGAACACAGACGTTATTGGCCGCGGCAGTTAATGTTGGGAAGCGGGCTCGGGCGCCGTCCCTCGGGAAAAGCGATGGCAAACATCGACCTGCAACGCGGCGCGCGTTAATCTTTGACCAACCGGTCAGACCCCTGACCGGACCCCCATCTGACCGGAAATCATGTCGGCAAAATCCTCACCTTGGACGGCGCTGTTCCGCGACGGTCGCGGCATCTATGTCGTCGCGCTCAATCTCGGAATCGGACTGCACGCGATCGACGTCTTCGTCATCTCGACCGTCATGCCGGCGGTCGTGCGCGATCTGGGCGGCGTCGCGTTCTATGCCTGGGCCACCATGCTCTACATGATCGCGTCGATCATGGGGGCGGCCAGCGGCAACACGCTGCGCGCCGCGGTCGGCGCGCGCAACGGCTACACGCTCGCCGGCCTCATCTTCCTGGTCGGCACCATCGGTGCCGCGGCGGCGCCGTCGATGGCGGGGTTGCTCGCCGCGCGCTTCGTGCAGGGGCTTGGCGGCGGCTTGATCGTCGCGCAATCGATGGGGCTGATCCGCGAGCTCTTCGACGAGAGCGTGCGCACGCGGGCACTCGCCACCGTTTCCGGTGTCTGGGGTGTGGCCGCGTTGCTGGGGCCCTTGCTGGGCGGCCTCTTCGGCGAGTTCGGCTGGTGGCGCGGGGCCTTCGTCGCGACACTGCCGCTGATCGCCGTCTTCGTCATTCTCGCCTGGCGCATGCTGCCGCCCTCGGAGCGCGCCCACACCGTGCCGCGACTGCCCTTCCGCCGCCTGCTGCTGCTGGGTGGCGGCGTGCTCGCGGTCGGCATCGGCGGCACCACCGGCTCGCTGCCGTTGGAGCTGGTGCTGCTCCTGGTCTCCGTCTTCATGGTCTATCTGACCTTCAAGCTCGACGCGGAAGCCGAGATCCCGCTGTTTCCCTCGCGCGCGATCTCGCTCAATCATCGCGTCGGCGTCGCCTTCGCGATGTTCTTCCTGATGTCGATCACGCACAGCGCGGCGGGTCTGTTCCTGCCGCTGGTGTTGCAGGTGGTGCATGGGGTGGGACCGCTCGCCGCCGGCTATTTCACCGCCATCCTCGCCGTCAGCTGGACCGTCGCCTCGGTGGGCACTGCCAGCTGGAAGGGTCGCGCCGAAATCGTGGCCCTGGTCTGGGGACCGGCCTTTGCGGCGGTGGCACTCGCCGTGGTGGCGATCGGGCTGCCCTGGCTGCATCCGATTGCGATCGGCGCCTGCATGGCGATCACCGGATTAGGCATCGGCGGCTCGAGCCTGCATCTGACCGCGGCCACGATGGCCGGTGCCTTGACGGGTGAAGAGGCACGCACCGCCTCGACCATCCCGACCGTGCGCATGCTGGGCATCGCCTTCGGCTCGGCCAGCGCCGGCCTGCTCGCCAATCTGGCGGGGCTCGCCAACGGCATCACCCCGGCCAATGTCCAGGCGGCCGGCGGCGTGGTGATCGGTTCCGCGGCCTGCGCGGCGGTGCTGGTGTTCCTGCTGGCGCTGCGCTTGATATCGCAGCGCCGGGTCGCGGCGACGGCCGGATAGCCGTCGCCGACCTTCGGCTCAGACCGGATGCGGCTCGGTCTCGACCATCGAGGGCCGCGCCGCGATGTCCTGCCACCAACTTGTAAGCCGCGTCAGTTTAGGCAGCATGCGCTTGCCCTCCGGCGTCTGCGCGAAATAGCCGATGATCGGCGCCAGATAGAGATCGGCGAGGCTCAGGGAACCGCCGACCAGGAATCCGCCCTCGCCCATCAGCCCCTCGATCATCATCAGGCAATATTGCGCCCGCGGGAGCGCCTTCTGGATCTCGTCGGCATCGACCGGCTGGCGCAGCAGCGCCTGTTTGGCGCGCGGCATCACGATCTCGGTCACGATCGGCTCGTAGCCATGCGCCTCGACGACCGAGAGGATCTGGTTCATCCGCGCCGCCTGCTTCTTGTCCGAGGGCTGGAGCTTCGGTCCCTTGAAAGCCTCGTCCACATAACGCGCGACGGCGCTCGTCTCGTAGAGCGCGAAGCCGTCATGCACCAGCACCGGCACCATGCCGAAAGGCTGCAGCTTGAGATAACCCGGCGTGCGGTTGCCGCCGCGGAACAGATCGACGGGCTCGAGCTGATAATCGACGCCTTTCTCCACCAGGCAGAGCCGGATCGTGCGGACCTGCGTGCTGTAGTCGGGACCATGCAGAATGACCGTCGCCATGACCAATTTCCCCCTTCGCGTTCGAACCCGCGAGCCCGTCTCGCGTCCCTGCTGTTTTGGCGACCAAAGCCTAAGAAGCGGTTGCCAGGGCGGTCAATTGCCGTTCGACGCCCCGGGCATTAAACTTTGCGCCCCGTATCTCACCCGTCCCTGGGACCGGTCATGACCGAGACTTACGACTTTATGGCCGCGGCCGCCGCCGGCAGCCTGCTTCAAACCCGCGATCGCCGGACGGTGCGGATCGACCGGGTGGCCGCGCCGGAAGGGCTCATCTTCGGCGAGGTGCCGATGCATGGCGCCTGCTGCTGGCATGCCGATGGCCGCTTCAAGGAAGCGCCGTTCGGAGCACCCGGCCCGCTCGATCTGGTGCCACCCGCGGCAGGACCGGCCTCGCCGCAGCCGCGGGCCTCGCTCAAGGATGCGCTCGAGGATGGCGAAGGCCGCCCCTTCTGCTGCGACTGATCGAATGGCTTGGGCGACCCCGGGGTCAGCCGGCCGGCCGCACCACCTTGAAGCGCCAGGGCGCCCCTTCCTCGAAGATCACATAGCGCCCGATATAGCGGCGATGGATATGACCGACCTCGAGGAAGTCCGCGTTCTCGCGTGACGGCTTGTAGGTTTCGAAGCAGCGCATGACGCCGAGCGAGGCGGCGCTTTCGAGGGCACCGGCGAAGGCGTCGGAACGATCGAGGAAATAATCCTGGGCCGCGAATTTGCGCATCTGCGTGTCGTTCAGGAAGAAACAGCCGGCATGCGGATTGTTGACGCGCTGGAAGCTGATGCGCTGGTTGAAGACCTTGCCTTCGATCCGCGGCCGCTTGGTGATGTCCTGGTAAGGCTGGCTCAACTCCGGCTTCGCCAGGTTGGCATCGATATAGAGCTTGTGGATGCGGTCGTCGATCGAGACCTCGTAGCGATTGGGCTGCAGCACCGCACGATCGCCGCCCAGCGAATGGAACCAGGCCAGCTTGTGGAAGAACATCGGATCCGGCACCAGCAGATCGTCTTCCATATAGCCATACCAGTCATACTTCCCGATACCGTCACGCAGGACGGCATGGGCCTCATAGCCCAGCAGCATCGGCTGAGCCGAGGTCTCGTGCTGGCGGAAGAGATTGCGCGGCAGGGCCGGGATCAGATGGTCGCTGCCGGTGGTGCAGAGCACGATGTCGAGCCGGGCGCTGTTGGCGGCGTTGGTCTCATAGAGGCAGCGCCGCGGCGGATCGAGCAATCCCTGGCGGGGTCCGAAATTCTGATGCAGCGCCGCCATGGCTTGCACCAGCGCGTCGATGCGGGGCTGCGGATCGGGCCGGTGCGAGCCGTAGAACCCGTGGCTCGGCTTGTAGTAATGGGGGATCGCCACCAGGATCCGCATGACGTTTTCTTTCCAAGAGTCCCTGCCGAATCGCGGCCGAATTGGACCGCGCCGGCACTATAGCTTGCGGGCCGGCAATGCCGAATGATTCGGAAAGCGGTGAGGGCGCGGGCGGAAAATAGTCCGGCGGCGGAAAGATGCGGAGCCTGTCAGCCCTTCACATCGGTCTCTGGCCGGTCGTCGCCCTTCGACAGTTCTTCGTGCCAGTGGCCCTCCTTGTCCTCGTAGGAGATGCCCGTCGTGTTGCCGGCAACGATCTGCTCCCGAGCCGCACGCTCTGCGGCCCGGCGGGCGACATCATGCGATTCGAAGGTCTCCGAGAACACGCCGTCGACCTGATAGGCCCAACCGCCGTCATGTTGAACGATCTTGTAGGTGACTTTGGCCATGCTTCTCTCCTGGCGACGAAGGGGTTCATCATTGGCGGGCGTGAGCCTCAAGGCAAGCCGGTTGGGAGCTTCCGGCACGGGATCGGCCATTAAATCTTGCCCCGATTTCCGGCAGCGTCCCGCTTCCGCGGATCGTCGGCCGCATCCACATAGTGGAGGCCGAGGGGACCCTCTGCCGTGACCTGGGTGATGTACTCGCCGGACTTCGCATAATGAAAATGGGCGGTATTCCCCGGCAGCACGACAACGCTCCCCGGCGGATAAGGTTTCAGCTTCTCACTGTCGAAATGATCGCCGAGCCCGATATAGAACATTCCTGACATGACGGTATAAATCCGATCCTCGGGATGCGAATGCGGCAGCAGCCTCACCCCCGCGGGTACTCTCACCCGAACGACATAGGGGCCGGGCTTGCTGGTGTCTCCGACCAGGACAGCCAGACGGACGGTCTCGGGGAAGGCCGGGAATGACCGCCACTGGATTGCGTCTGGAACCAGTCCCCCGAAGACCTTCAGCGGCAAGCTCCCGATAGAGGTGGCTGCCGGCGCCCTGGCGTGATCCATCGATCGTCCCTTCCTTCTCTGCGGCTATCGGCAAGCGCCAATCCTGTCGGCGCGGAGCGCTTGCCCATGCGGTTTCTGGTTTTCGGGGATCGCTGGAGGGACGAAAGGCGGCCATGGCGCCACCGCTCCCTTCAAATCCGAGGTTCATTGAGCGCCCGACCGGTGCGCATGTCCATGATTTTGCGGGGCCAGGATGACCTCACGCGAATTTGCGGGCCTGCCGGGGCGAGCGCTTGTAAACTGGCGGCCTCCCCGAGATCGGCCTGGAATACCCATGGATTTGCTCGAACGCGAAGACGATCTGCAATTGCTCGCCGGCGCCCTGGATGACGCGGTCGCGGGGCGCGGTCGCATCGCGCTCGTCAGCGGCGAGGCCGGCATCGGCAAGACCTCCTTCGTCGACCGCTTCCTCGCGACCCGCGGTCGGGGCATGCAGGTCCTCAAGGGCAATTGCGATGCGCTCTTCACCCCGGCGCCACTGGGTCCGCTCTACGACATCGCGCGCCAGTCGGAAGGACGGTTGCTGTCGCAGCTCGAGAGCGACACCTCGCATGGGACCGTCTTCGCGACCATGCTGGATCAGCTCCGCGGCTCGACCAAACCCGTTCTCCTCGTCATCGAAGACATTCACTGGGCCGATGAGGCGACGTTCGATCTGATCGTATTTCTGAGCCGGCGCATCGCGCAAGCCAAGGTGCTCTTCATCTTGACCTATCGCGATGACGAGCTCGGGACCCGGCACCCCTTGCGCGTGCTGCTGGGCGATCTGGCGATACTGCGCACGGTCGTCCGCATCGAGCTGCCGCGCCTGACGGTCGAGGCGGTTCGCACCCTGATCGCGGACCGGCCGATCGATCCCGCCTCGCTGCATGGGCAAACCTCCGGCAATCCCTTTTTCGTCACCGAAGTGTTGGCGAATGCGGGCCGCGGAATCCCCAAGACCGTTCGTGACGCGGTACTGGCGCGCGCCGCAAGATTGGGGCCCGCCGGCCGGCATGCGCTCGAGGCCGCGGCCGTGATCGGCGGCCGGATCGAGCATGGCGTCATGGACAAGATCCTCGGCGCCGAGGCCGAGGGGCTGGCCGAATGCATGAAGCTCGGCATGCTCGAGGCGGCGGAAAACGGCGTGGCCTTCCGCCATGCGCTGGTGCGGGACGCGATTCTGTCGGATCTCGACTCCCGGCGCCTCCGGGAGCTGAACCGGATCGCGCTCGACCGATTGCGGAGCGCCGGCGCCGGGCGCGGCGATCTGGCGCTGCTGGCGCATTTCGCGGAGGGTGCCGGGGACGGCGATGCCGTCATCCGGTTCGGTGCGGCCGCTGCCCGGGCCGCCGCTTCGGTCGGCGCCCATCGCGTGGCCGCCGCGCAATATCGCCGTGTCCTCGCTTCCGCCGAGGCCCTGCCGCCCGCCGACCGGGCCCCGCTGTTCGAGGCCTATGCCGAGGAAAGCGCCATCGTCGACGATTTGGCCGAGGCCAGCCGCGCGCTGGGCGAGGCGGTCGAGCTCTGGCGGCAGGCGGGCAATCGTCTCAAGGAAGGCGAGGCCCTCGCGGCTCTCGCCTGGCCTCTGGTCCGCAGCGGCCGGAACGCGGCCGCCGAGGAAGCGGGCCGTCGCGCGATCGAACTGCTGGAATCCCTGGCGCCGACGCGCCAACTGGCCGGCGCTTATCGGATCCAGGCCCATTTGCGGATGCTCGATCGCGACCGTCAGGTGGCCGTCCGCTTCGGCCGGAAGGCGATCGAGCTCGCCACGCGCTTCCAGGACGATGCCACCATCGCCGCCGCCGAGCTCGTCGTCGGATCGGCGATGCTGGTGACGGGGGACGAGGAAGGCCGCCCCCATCTCGACCGGAGCCTTGTCCTCGCCCGGCAGGCCAATCTGGATTCGCTGGTCGGGCTCGCCTATCTCAATCTCGGTTCGTCTTATGGCGAGCAGTACCAGTTTGCCGAGGCGGAAAAGCATCTCGCGGAGGGCCTCGACTATACCGGCGATTGCGATCTGGATCATGCCGGCCATTACATGCGCGCCTGGCTCGCCCTGACCCGGCTCTATCAGGGGCGCTGGAGCGAGGCCAGCGACCATGCGAGCGCCGTGGTCGAGCTGCCGCGTGTCGCCGCCGTCAGCCGGATCATGGCGCTGGTGGCATTGGGCCGCGTGCGCGTCAGACGCGGCGATCCCGGCGCTGCGGCGGCACTCGACGAAGCGCTCGATCTGGCCTTGCAGACGGACACGCTGCAGCGCCTGGCGCCGGTGCGGGCTGCGCGCGCCGAAGCCGCCTGGCTTGCCGGCGAGCGCGAGCGCGTCGTCGTGGAGGCGCGGGCCGCCTATGACCTCGCCATCGGCCATCGTCACCGCTGGCATGCCGGCGAGTTCTCCTTCTGGCGCTGGCGGGCGGGCGATCCCATTGCCGCGCCGAAATGGAGCGCTGCGCCCTTCCTGTTCCAGATCAAGGGAGATTGGCAGCGGGCCGCAGCGGCGTGGCAGCGTTTGGGCTGCCCCTATGAGCGGGCCCGCGCGCTCGCCGACGGCGATGAAGAGGCCCAGCTGACGGCCCTCGAGATCTTCGATCGGCTCGGTGCCGCACCGGCGTCCGCCGCGTTGCGCCAGCAGATGCGCGGCGAGGGTCTGCGCTGCATCCCGCGCGGTCCCCGCGCCAGCACGCGGCGCAATCCGTTCGGGCTGACCGCGCGCGAGATGCAGATCCTGGGCTGCCTCGCCGACGGCCTCAGCAACGGACGCATCGGCACGCAACTCCATATCTCGCCCAAGACCGTCGATCACCATGTGTCAGCGGTGCTGGCCAAGATCGGCGCCTGCACCCGCGGCGAAGCCGCCCGGGTCGCCCGCGAGCAGAACCTGCTGCCGCAAAATAGGGAGGTGACGGCCGCAAAATAGGGAGGTCTTCCCGATGCGAGCGGGAACCCGCGCGGCCTAGCTTGGCCGTGTCATCAAGGGTTCACCGCCGCAACAAGGAGAGACGTCCCATGCCCCGTTACCTCATCGAACGCAATTTCCCCGACGGCCTGGGCCTCGCGCCCAACCAGCAGGGCCGCGAAGCGGTGACGACCGTCGTCGCCAACAATGCCCAGCAGGGCGTCACCTGGATCCACTCCTATGTGACGACCGACAAGAAGAAGACCTTCTGCATCTATGACGGCCCCTCGCCCGAAGCCATCCGCAAGGTCGCGGAGCGCAACGGCCTCCCCGTGGACCGCATCACAGAGGTGCGCGTGCTGGATCCCTATTTCAACATGTAGGGCCGATCCAAGCGCTCCGCGCTTCCCCGTCCCGCCTGCCATTCCCGTCATCCCCTCTCCCGGAATATGGAGAGGGGATTTCTGTCGGATTCGGACGCAAGAATCGGGATGCGTCGCCTCCCGGTTTGGTCTCTAGTCGGGGGAAGTCGAAGGAGCAGAGCGATGACGAAGAACCGTGCGCAGAAAGACTATGTCTACAAAATGGTGAAGTCTCCGGTGGGAGAGCTGAAGCTGGTCGCCTCGAACGACGGCCTGGCGGCGATCATGTGGGAGGACGACTGGCGCGTGCGTTTGAATATCGTCGCCGAGGACAAGAAGAATCCGGTGCTTCGCGAGACCGAGCGCCAGCTCAAGGAATATTTCGCCGGCCGGCGAAAGACGTTCGACCTGAAGCTCGATTTCGCGGGGACCGCGTTCCAGAAGAAGGTCTGGCACGCGCTGCTCACCATTCCGTTCGGCGAGACCCGTTCCTATGCGCAGATCGCGAAGCAGATCGGCAAGCCCAAGGCCGTGCGCGCGGTCGGCGCGGCGAACGGAAGAAATCCCATCTCCATCGTGACCCCCTGCCACCGCGTGATCGGATCGTCCGGCCACCTCACCGGCTTCGCCGGCGGTCTCGAAGCGAAGGCCCGTCTGCTGGGTCTGGAGGGCACGCAGGTGAAGGCGCTCGAGAAGGTGGCGTAATCCGCCTCAGCCCGAAGAACATCGACTGTTCCAAAGGAAGCCGGCGGCGAAAGCTGCCGGCATTCCTGCGCGTGGGGTTGTCATCCCAATAGCGCTGACCGCTTTAAAGGCAAGAAGCGGAGTGTTCGTGGCAAAGGGAGCCTCCAGATTGGAACGGGCTGGGAGTTGGTGGCGATCGAGGAAGAGAGCGTCATCACCCCCATCGCTGCAGTCACAATCGAGGATCATCCGAACATGTTCCCGCTCCTCTCTCTGCATGCCATCGCAGCATCGCGCGGTGATGGTCTTCACCCTGAACTCCTCGCGCTGTACCAGCGGCTCGCCGAGACACGGCCCATACCCGTTTCCCCCGCCACCCGTCACGAGGAAAAAGCTTCTGCCATGCGGCCTGACGTAGCGCCGCAGCCGGCCGACTGACGCGCCATGGGCGCGTCATGCCACGGCGGTGGTGAACGCGGGCATGATCGGTTCCCTCGAGCGGATTTCGTCGAACGGTCAGACCTGCTTGCGGTCGGCGCGCACGGGCTCCCAGATCGTGATGTCGCGCTCCTGCTCCAATAGGGTGGGGAGCGCTTCATGCCATGCGCGGCGATAGGGCCGATGCAGCTGTACGTTCACGACGTCGTCGTGGTTTTGCCATGTCTCGCAAAGCATAAAGCGGTGCTCGGATTCCGGATCCCGGTGCAGGATCGCCTCATGGAACGTCGGCTCTCTGCGCATGGCATCGAGCACGCCTTCCAGGAGCTCGAGGAATTGGTCGCGTCGTTCCGGCACAACTTGGAATTTGATGAGATAGGTGACGGGCACAAATCGGCTCCATGCTGAGAAGTGGCCGATCGACCGCGCTCTTCCGGTCGATGCCGCGGCGTTGACGGTTTTCGTTGGTGCGTGCTGGCGAAACGATGGACGCTGCGGCACTAAGCCGGAAAGAACTGATAGTCGGCCAGGACCCGCCCGTCCTCGCTCATGATCAGAAACTCGAGCCCCCTGGCCAGGACGGTCTCGGTCTCGGCCGGCAGCATCTCCCAATGAAACGTGACGACATCGCGCAGCCGGCGAGCGTCCTTGGCGGCGCGGAAACGATGACCGTCGTCGCGAACATTCTTCTCATGAGAGCCGGTAATGCGATTTTCGAGCGCATCGTATCCACGGACTTCGCGAACATCGACATAGTGCTGGCCCGCGGGCGTCCAAAGTTCGGCGATCTGGCGCCGCCGCCGCTCGGGATCGGTCTCGTTCCAGACCGCCACATACCGCTCTGCGATATCCTGCGTCGCGTCCATGACATGCTCCCTCCAGGTGGATTTCGTCCGCTCGTGAGCGAGACGGCGTTTTGCCTTCAAGGAGGAATATGTCGCGGGGTCCGGGCGGAATCGATGACCCCGCAGGTCAAAAAGCGACCGTCGCCACGCGCATGACTTGACCTCGGAGGTCATGGTGCCGAGGCGCAGTTCGCCCTAAGCTGCACTTATGATCGTGCAACAGCTTCCCTTTGGAGTGCTTCTGCGCCGATGGCGGGTGAGTCGGCGCATGACCCAGGTGGAGCTCGCCCTCGCCGCGGATAGCTCGACGCGCCATCTCTCGTGCCTGGAAACGGGGCGCTCACAGCCGAGCCGCGAGATGATCTTGCGCCTTGCCGAGCATCTCGAGGTTTCGCTGCGAGACCGGAACTCGCTGCTACTTGCCGCCGGTTTTGCGCCGGCATTCCCGGAGCGCTCGCTTGCAGAGTTGGCTTCGGCCCGGCTGGCGATCGACCAGGTCCTCCAGGCGCATAAGCCTTATCCGGCGTTCGCGCTGGACCGGCATTGGAACGTCGTGCTGTCGAACAGCGCGCTGCCCCAGCTTTATGAGGGCTGCTCGTCCGATCTCCTGCGCCCGCCAATCAACGCCGTTCGCCTGACCCTGCATCCTCTCGGAATGGGGCCGCGGATCCTCAATTTCATCGAGTGGCGCGCGCACACGATCACCGTCCTGCGGCAGCAAACCGAGGCGAGAGCCGATCCGATGATAGAAACCCTGTTGAGGGAGGTCATGGCCTATCCGGCCGCGGCCGGCGTGGCGCCGGCGACGAGCGACGGTCCGCAGCGCTATGCGACGCCGCTCCAGATCGCCACCCGTCTGGGAACAGTGTCCTTCTTGAGCACCACCACGATCTTTGGCACCCCGACAGACGTAACGCTATCGGAGCTTGCCCTCGAGATGCTCTTTCCGGCGGACGAACTCACGGCCGCCATCGTCAAGTCGATGACGGATGAGGATACCCAGCAGCCGCCTGGCAACGTTCATTTGCCAAAAGCCGGTTGACTCCCTGGCGGGTCGACGGGGGTCGCTGAAGACGCCCAACGGCGCCTCATGCCGTCATCGCGGCAGCTTGCCTGTCTGGCGCAGGCTGATATGGCCGCCGGGCCCGACGATCAGGTGATCATGCAGCGCGATGCCCAGCGGTTCCGCCGCCCGCATGATCTCGCGGGTGATCTCGATATCGCCGGTCGAGGGCTTGAGGTTGCCGCTGGGATGGTTATGGACGAGCACCAGCCCGACCGCGCCCAGATTGAGCGCCCGCTGCAGGATCTGGCGCGGATAGGCCGCGACCTCGTTGACCGTGCCGGTCTGCTGCAGCTCGTCGGCGATGAGGCCATGGCGCTGATCGAGGAACAGCACGCGGAACTGCTCGATCGGGCTGTTGCCGATGAGGGTGCGGCAATGCTTGGCGACCTTGTCGATCGAGTTGAGGATCGGGCGTTCCTTGAGCTCCTCGCGACCGAGCCGCGCTGCCGTCTCGGCGATGGCGCGCAGATTGACGATGGTCGAGAGCTTCACCAGCTCGAAGCCGGCGAGCTCCTCTTCCCGCGCCGCCAGCACGCCGCCCAGACTGCCGAACCGCTCCAGCAGCGCCTTGGCCAGCGGCTTGACGTCCTTGCGCTCGATCGTGGCGAAGAGCAGCAGCTCGAGCAGCTCATAATCGGGCAAGGCGCCGAAGCCGCCTTCCTTGGCGCGCTTGCGCAAGCGCTCGCGATGTCCCCAGTAATGCGGCCGGTTCGGCTTCTCCGGCGGCGGTCCTTCCGGGATCGGCAATAGGGCAACCAGGCGCGCCGTCGGATTCTCCATTTCGAACACCCAGACACGCGCGAGCTTGTCCCATTGGCCGCCCAGATCCTGCAGGGCCTGGCGATGGGGATAAGTGTCCCCCTTGACCGCGAAGCGTTCCGTTCCGCCGCCCGGCATGGGCTCGACCGAAATGCCGATGCGCTCGAGCGCACCCGCTGCCCCCTCCCCGGTCGATCCGTCCCCCGCCGCCATGCCCGCAACGGTTGCGCGAGCGGGCTCCCAGGGTCAAGCCTCGCTGTTTGAAACGGTCTGCGGCCTTGTTCGACGAGGCTTGGCCGGGACGGCGAATGCCCTTGACGGGCGCCGCTTCGTTCTGTATCAAACCGAATAGTTATCTAACCAAACGGTTATATAAAAAATGACACCCGATCGCCTCAGCCTCACCTTCGCGGCCCTCGCCGACCCCACGCGGCGCGCGATCCTGGCCCGTCTCGCGCTGGGCAAGGCCACGGTGACGGAGCTGGCCAAGCCTTTCCCGATGAGCGGCCCGGCGGTCGCGAAGCATCTGAGGGTGCTGGAACGGGCCGGGCTGATCCTGCGCGGCCGCGAGGCGCAATGGCGGCCGAGCGAGCTCGAGGCCCGTCCCCTGAAAGACGCCGTCGACTGGCTCGAAGGCTACCGGCCGTTCTGGGAAGCCAGCTTCGACCGGCTCGAAACTTACCTGAGCGAACTGCAGATGAAGGAGAGCAAGAATGGCCGCAGGAAAAAGCGCTGAAGCGATCGCCGAGCCGGCCGATCGCGTCCTCGTCATCACGCGCGTCTTCGATGCGCCGCGCCAGCTCGTCTATCAGGCCTTCACCGACCCGAAGCATGTGCTGAAATGGGCGGGCCCGCGCGATTACCCCGCGGTTCATGTCGAGGGCGATCTGCGGCCCGGCGGAAAATGGCGCACCTGCCTGCGCGCCCTCGACGGCAGCCGCGAGCTCTGGCAGGGCGGCGTCTATCGCGAAATCGTGCCGAACGAGCGGCTGGTCTACAGCTTCGCCTGGGACCAGGAAGATGGCAGCCAGGGACCCGGAACCCTCGTCACCATCACCTTCGCCGATCAGGGCGGCAAGACGCTGATGACCTTCCGCCAGGCTGTCTTCAACACGAGGGAAAATTGCGATGGGCATCGCCGAGGCTGGAACGGCGCCTTCGATCGCCTGGCCGAGCATGTCGCGCGGCGCTGAGCGGCCATCGCGCTTGGGTCCTCCCGCCGCGAAATCGTCGCAAGACTGCGTCGGACCTACACGGTCGATGGAGGAATGAACGGGCCCGACCTGACAAACACCACCTCGGAGGCCAGGTGGCTGGTCCAGAGCCAGACCGACAGCAGCGGCTGCTCGTTGGTCTGCATGGCATGGCGAGCGCATGACTTGTGATAGACGGTGTCGCCCGGCCGCACCGCGAACCAGGGTTTCATATCCACCTTCCAGTCGCCGTCGCCGCCAACGATCCAGTAGCTCTCCTCCGCCAGGTGAGCATGCGGCGGGTAACAGGTGTCGGGCCCTTGCAGGCTATAACCCGCGCTGATCTTGTCCGAGGGCAGCAGCCCGCCGTCGCCGATGATGACGGTGGCCGCGAAGTTCGGCATGAAGGCCGCCAGATCGGGCGCACTCCAACGCTCCTTCGGGTATGCGGACCAGTTGATCCGGCCGACGGCCGCACTCAGCGCTTGAGAAGCCCGATGAGACGCCGAGCCCTGTTGTCCCGTGCTGGCGCAGGCCGCCTCGAGATGCTGATCGACGACGGGATGGTTCCGGGGCGCAGGCTCATTCAGCTTGCCCGCCCAGTTCACATTCTCCAGGGCGAAGCTCGCCGTCGGCGCCAAGGGTCCGCCGAATTTGGCAGCGGCGGTGAAAATCCCTGCCATGGCGTCGATCAACGGATTCATGGGGCTTTCTCATCATTGACGTGTGGCGATTGAGGCGGCGATGGCACATCCACGCGGGATGGCTTCAGAGCCCGCGCCGGTCCTCCCAATCGAATTTCGCCACCGCCAGCGGCCGGAACCAGGGCCAGCCGCGGTAATAGAACTTCGTCGGGAAGCCCTCGGCATCGAAGGCGGTGCGGGCATCGTTGGCGCGCAGCAGGCGCTGCGCCAGCTTGTAGCCGAACCAGCTCCCCATCGGCACGCCAGCGAAGCAGTAGCCGGCGCCGTAATGCATCCCGTCATGGCTCCCGATATGGGGCCATGCGTCGAAAGTGGCGGCGCATTGCCCGGTCCAGACATGGTCGAGCTTTGCGTCCTTGAGGTCGGGCAGGATCTGATCCATGCGACCCTTGAGCCGGCGCGCCTTGGCCTTGAGATCGCGGGTCGGACTGCCGGTGCGCCAGCCCAGCAGCAGGCGATCCTGGTCCGGCGCCCGGCGCCAATAGCTGAGATTGTTGTTCCAGTCGTGATAGGTGCGGTTGCTGGGCGCCACGCGATCCAGCAGCTCGCGCGGCAGAATCTCGGTCGCGACCATGAAGCCGTTGAAGGGAATCAGCCGGCGCTGCAGCCAGGGCGTGGCACGTCCGGTATAGCCGTTGGTCGCGATCGCAACCTCCCGCGCCTTCACGCTTCCTCGTGCCGTCGTCACGGTGAAGCCGCCGGCATCGCGCGCGATGTTCGTCACGGCGGCGCGGTCGTAAAGCCCGGCACCGGCGCGCTCGGCGGCCGCGATCAGGCCATTGACATAGAGCCCCGGATGGATCGAGCCCATCTCCGGAATCATGGCGCCGCCCTGGAACAGGTCGGAGCCCGTCTCGCGATGCTGCTCGGGCCTCGGCACCATGGCGAACTCGTCGCCCAGATGACGCTGCTTGATCGCGAGCTCGCGCGCCATGCCGTCGTAATGGCGCGGGCTCAAGGCGGCCATGAAACGGCCGCTGCGCCGCAGATGGCATGGGATGCCCTCGCGCTCGACCAGCTCATAGACGAAATCATAGGCCGTGCGCGCATCGCGATAGATCGCAAGCGCGCCCTCGAGCCCGCGGGAGTCGATGAGCGAGCCGAAGCTGTGCTTGAGAGTGCGGCCGACATAGCCGGCGTTGCGCGAGCTCGCCCCCTCGCCCAGCCGCTGCGCCTCCAGGACCGCGACATTGCGCCCCGCCCGCGCCAGGGTCAGCGCCGCGACCAGACCGGTGAAGCCGGCGCCGACGATGGCGACATCGACCTGTGCCGGCAGGGCCTGAAGCGCCCGCTCGGGTCGCGGGGCTGCCTCCCACCAGTAAGGCGTTTCCTTGAACCCGGCCGCAAAGATGTCGTCGCCTGCCATGCCCGTCCCCCTGCTTCGCCGACCGTTCTAGCAGGGCTGCGGATCGAGCGTCCATGCGGACTTGGCCCGATGTCTCGGGACAATGGCGCTCAACCGTTCGGGCATGAGTTCTGCTAGACTCGCGCCTGAGTGGGTCGGGGGCATCAGACGGTTTTATGAGTTCGAGTGGGTTCAATCGCCGCGACTACGCCAAGGGCGTCGCGGCCGTGCTGGCGGCGACCCTGTTCTGGTCGCTTTCCGGCCTCTTCATCCGCGTCATCCCGAACGCCGACGTCTGGCAGATCACGGCCGGGCGCGCGATCACCATGTCGCTGGGCTTGCTGCTGTTCCTGCTGGCGATCTATGGCCGCAACACGGTTGCGCGCTTCCGGGCCATCGATCGCTGGGCGCTCTTGGGTTCCGCCGGTTTCTTTGCCGTCGGCTCCACGCTCTATATCGTGTCGCTGACCCTGGCCGGTACCGCCAATGTCGCCTGCCTCTCCAACCTGACGCCGATCTTCGCGCCGCTCCTGGCGCGCATCGTCATCGGCGAGCGCACGGGTCCCGCGACCTGGTTCGCGGCGGCGCTCGCGATCGCCGGCGTCTTCGTCGTGTTCGGCACCGACTTCACGCAAGGCAGCGCGCTGGGCAACGCGCTCTCGCTGGTGGTCGCCTTCTGCTTCGCGGCTCAGACCGTCTGGCTGCGCCGCTATCGCGACGTCGATCTGGTCCCGGCCGTCTGCTTCGGCGGCATCGTCGTGTTCCTGGCGGTCGCGATCTTCCATGGCGGCCTCGCCATGCCGCTCGAGACCATGGCCTGGATCGCGCTGATGGGTTTCGTGCAGCTGGCTTTCCCGCTGGTCCTCTATACCCGCGCCGCGCGCTGGGTTCCCGCCGTCCAGCTCACTTTGTTCGCGCTGCTCGACGTGATCCTGAACCCGTTCTGGACCTGGCTCGTGGTGGACGAGCATCCGAGCCTGAACGCGGTCTTCGGCGGCATGCTCATCTTGACCGGCGTCCTCATCAGCGTGATCGCGGTGCGCCGGAACGCGCTGCCCGCCACGCCCGCCATCGTCCAGCCCGTGGGCGAACGCTGACGCGCCTAGCCTCGCTCCGGCGGCGTCTCGACATGAGGCAGGCGCGAGCGATATTCGAGATCGTCCAGCTTCAGGTGATTGCGCATATAGCTGACCGAGGCGTCGCGCATCGGCTGGAAATCCCATGAGGTGTGCTTGCCGGTCATGAGCGCCGCCGCGATCATGCGCCGCCGCCGCTGGCTCGCCACCACCTCCTCGCGCAGGCGCGCCATATCCCAGCGCTTCGCGGCCTCGGCCCGATAGGCCGCGACCTTATCCGTCGATGCCGGGTCCGTCGCCAGATTGCGGCGCTCCTGGCGGTCGCTGGCCAGATCGAACAGCTGATCGGGATCGGACGGGGTTGTCACGAACTTCTCGCTGCCCCGGCGGATCATCATCAGGGGCGCGATGGCGCCTTCGGCCAGATATTCGCCGATGACCTCGTCATGGCCGCCGGTGCCGGAAAGATGCGGCAGCAGCGACCTCCCGTCGATGGGGGCGGCGTAATCGGGGCGTTGCCCGTCATGAGCGAGCTCGGCCAAGGTCGGCAGCAGGTCGATGAGCGAGGTTGCCTCACGCACGCGGTGCGGCCGGAAA
Source organism: Hypericibacter sp. (assembly GCF_050729195.1). Classification (NCBI taxonomy): domain Bacteria; kingdom Pseudomonadati; phylum Pseudomonadota; class Alphaproteobacteria; order Rhodospirillales; family Dongiaceae; genus Hypericibacter; species Hypericibacter sp. The sequence goes on along the minus strand of NZ_JBOHKS010000019.1, from coordinate 2,458 downwards.
CCGCCGGCACCCGCGACGATCAGCGGAATGCGGCAGGCATTCTCATACCAGTTCATCTTGTACCAGAGGCCGCGCTCGCCCAGCATGTCGCCATGATCGGCGGTCATGAGGATGATCGTTTCCTCCGCGAGCCCGACCTCGTCCAGCGCCTGCAGCAATCTTCCCACCTGATCGTCGATGAAGGCGATCGAGCCGTAATAGGCGCGCCGCGCGGCCCGGACATGCGCGTCCGTCATTTCGTAACGGTCCATGTCGGAGACATGGCGCAACCGCCTGGCATGCGGATCGAGGGGCACGTCGCCGGCGCGCACGGCCGGCATATCGATCTCCTCGTCGCGATAGCGGTTCCAATGCTCCGGCAGGATCGCATAGGGATCGTGCGGATGGGTCATCGAGACCACGAGGCAGAAGGGTCGCTCGTCGGTCCCGCGCGCCGCATCATGGATATAGCGGCGTGCCGCATAGACGGTCTCTTCGTCGAAATCGAGCTGGTTGGAGCGCAGGCAAGGGCCGGCTTGAATCACGGAGAGCATGTTGTGATACCAGGAGGGCCGGGTCTCGAAATCCTCCCAATCCGGGAACCAGCCATAATCGGCCGGATAGATGTCGGTGGTGAGCCGCTCCTCGAAGCCGTGGAGCTGGTCGGGTCCGCAGAAATGCATCTTGCCCGAGAGTGCCGTCCGGTAGCCGGCGCGGCGCAGATAATGCGCGAAGGTCGGGATGTCGGCGGCGAAGTCGGCCGCATTGTCATAGGCGCCGATCCGCGACGGCAGGGCGCCCGCCATCATGCCGAAGCGCGAGGGCGCGCAGAGCGGGCTGTTGGTGTAGAAATTCTCGAACAGCACCCCGCGATCGGCGAGCCTGGAAATGTTCGGCGCCCTGACCAGCTTGTGGCCATAGGCCGGCAGGAAGCTTGCCGCCATCTGGTCGGCCTGCAGGAACAGGATGTTGGGCTTGCGTTTCGCCATGGGATTCGCTCCGGACAGGGGCCTTTCCCGGCCGTCCTTGGCCATCAAACTGATTTATGGCCCGAAGCCGCCTGGAAGCGCCAGAACAGCAGTCTAGCGCGCCGAACACTTGACGCGGGAGCCTCCGCGGCGATGATAGGGTCATGAATGAAACTAATGGCGAAAGCAGTGGGCGCCTGCCACCCCTGCGCGGCCTGGTCACCTTCGAGATGGCGGCCCGGCTGGGGAGCTTCACCAAGGCCGCCGACACGCTGGGTCTGACCCAGCCGGCCGTGAGCCACCAGATCCGGCGGCTGGAACAGCATCTGGGCCGGCCCCTCTTCCGGCGCGATCATCGGGGCATCGCCTTGACCGAGGCCGGGGCTGTCCTCTTCGTGGCGGTCCAGCGGGGTCTCACCGGCATCGCCGAGGCGGTGCGCGAGATCCGGGGCACCACGGCGCAGCGCGTGGTCACCATCGCCGCCGACGTGGCGCTGGCGGGGCTCTGGCTGGTGCCGCGCCTCTCCGAGATCAAGGCGCTGCTGCCCACGGTCGAGCTGCGGATCATCACCTCGCAATGGACCCAGAACATCAACGAGATCGGCGCCGATCTCGGCATGCTCTTCGGCGATGGCGCCTGGTTCGGCACCCGCGCGCAGCTGCTGGTGGCGGAATATGCCTTTCCGGTCTGCGCGCCTTCGCTGCTGAAGAACGGCAAGCGCTTCACGCTGGAGGAGCTGCAGCGCCTGCCGCTCCTGCATCTCGAGATGCCGGGACCGGTCAAGGGCGCGAGCGAGCCCTGGTTCAAATGGGAGAGCTGGTTCGCCGCGGCGGGCCTGCCCTATCGTCCCGAGCAGCCCGGCCTCTCCTTCAACAACTACACCCTGGCGGTCCAGGCCGCGATCGCCGGCCAGGGCATCGCGCTGGGCTGGCGCCCGCTGGTGGAGCAGGTCATCTCAGCCGGCCAGCTCGTGCAATGCGCCGACAAATCCTGCAGCTCGGCGCGGGGCTACCACCTGCTCCTCCCGGGCCGCGGCATGCCGGGACCGGAGGTCGAGCGGCTGATCGACTGGCTCAAGGTCGCGGTCGCCGCCTCACCGCCGATCCCGCCGACACAGCACGGCGCGTAACCACGTCGTTCCCCTCTCCCGGAACGGGGGAGGGTGAGGGAGGGGGCTACTCGGTAATTGAAATCGCGTCATCCCTCTTTCTGACCTTCCCCCGCAAAGGGGGGAAGGGACACGACTTCAAGCGCGGCGACCGTGCGACCGTCAGAATCACCCGATATCGAGCACCACGCGGCCGACGATCTTGCCGCGGCGCATCCGCTCGAAGATCGAGTTCACGGCCTTGAGCGGCTGCTTCTCGATCTTGGCCCGGACCAGGCCGTTGGTGGCGAAGGCCACCGCCTCGTTCAGGTCGAGGCGCGTGCCGACATTCGAGCCGCGCACCGACAATTCCCAATTGGTGATGGCCGAGATCGAGGTCCGGATCTCGTCGGCCTTGCCGCC
>NZ_JBOHKS010000018.1:0-38980 GCF_050729195.1 Hypericibacter sp. | reverse complement strand
TACGCCTTCGGATATTTGATCGAGAGGATCTCGAGCGAGAGGTCGCCGGCGGGGCGTTTCCAGAGCACAGTGTCGCCGACGCTGGCGCCGCTGATCGCGCGCGCCAGGGGCGAGACCCAGCTGATCTTGCCGGCCTTGGGCTCGGCTTCGTCCTCGCCGACGAGCATGAAGGTGCGCTTCACATCGTTGTCGTCGACGGTCTCGACCGTGGCGCTGAATCCGACCTTGTCATGCGGCTGGGTCGCGGGATCGATCTGGATCGCCTTGTCGAGCCGCTCCTGCCAGTAGCGCAGATCGCGCTCCACCAGTTTGAGATGCTCCTTGTCCAGCATCTCGGGCTCGCCGCCCTCGTTCAGGCTGCGGCGCTCCTCCTGCAGCTTCTCGACGCGGCGCTGTAGCGCCTTCAGACCCTGCGCGGTGACGTAGTTCGGATGCGGACTTTGTGGCCGCTCCGGCAGGTCGTCGCCTGGCAGCTCGGCATCGTCTTCTTTGACAAAGGCGCGGCTCATCGGGTTGGTCTCCCAGCTCTTGAATCGTTAAAGGGGCGGTCCTGGCACCCGCTCCCTTCGGCCCGCCCCTTCATGAATCTGGACATGAGCGTGCCATAACGCAACCCGAACCGGAAATGGCGCCGCCGGATCGGCCTCCGCAGGCGCCCCTTGCTCCCCGACCCCGCATCGGTTAGACCCGCAAAGCCATAGCAACCCAGCGGGTCATGCCCTTGCAAACAGCGGATATTCTGATCGTCGGCGGCGGCGTGGTCGGCAGCTCGACCGCCTATTTCCTGACTGCTCAACCCGGTTTTCGCGGCCGCGTTGTGGTGGTGGAGAAGGATCCGACCTATGGCGAGGCGGCAACAGCGCGCTCCGCCGGCGGCATCCGCCAGCAATTCTCGACGCCCGAGAACATCCGGATGTCGCAGTTCGGCGCCAGCTTCGTGAAGAACGTGGCCGAGCATCTAAGCCTGCCGGGCGAAAAGGCGCAGCTGCCTTTCGTCGAGCAAGGCTATCTCTTCCTCGCCACGCCGAGTGGCCTGCCGGTGCTGGAGCAGAACCACGCAACCCAGACCGCTTTGGGCGCCGACATTGTCATGCTCGATTCGGCGGCCTTGCGACGGCAATTCCCCTGGCTTCATACCGACGACCTGGCGGGCGGCGCGTTCGGACGGCACAACGAAGGCTGGACCGATCCCTACAGCCTGCTGCAGGCCTTCCGGCGGAAGGCGATCGCACAGGGCGCCATCTATCTTCAGGACGAAGCGGTCGCCTTGCAGCGCGAGGGCGATCGCATCGCCAGCGTGACGCTCGCCAAGGCTGGCTCCATCGCCATCGGCGCCATGGTGAACAGCGCCGGCATCAATGCCGCGCGTATCGCGGGCTGGGCCGGCTTCGATCTGCCGGTGCGCCCGCGCAAGCGCTTCGTCTATGTCTTCGACTGCCGCGACAGCGCCGAGATCCAGAACGCCCCGCTGCTGATCGATCCCAACGGCGTCTATTTCCGGCCCGAGGGTACGAGCTTCATCGGCGGCGTCTCCCCGCCCGAAGACCAGGACCCCGACTGCACCGATCTCGAGGTGGAGTACGGCCTGTTCGAGGAGACCGTCTGGCCGACGCTGGCGCAGCGCGTCCCGGCCTTCGAGGCGATCAAGCTGGTCCGCGCCTGGGCCGGGCATTACGACTACAACACGCTGGATCAGAACCTGATCATCGGGCGCGGGCCGGGCCTCGCGAACTTCTACATGGCGAACGGCCTCAGCGGCCATGGCCTGCAGCAATCGCCCGCGATCGGCCGCGCCCTCAGCGAGATGATCCTGGAGGGCGGCTTCAAGAGCATCGATCTGACGCGCTTCGGCTATGAGCGGGTGGCGAAGAACCAGCCGCTGGCCGAACTCAACGTGGTGTGATCTTTCGCCGTTGGGGGCTCGAGCGGCCGAGTGCGGGCGATCACCGAGGGGCTGATCGAAATTTTCGCACGCGAAAGGCGTTGTCTCGCCGGGCTTTAACGAGGCCACCCTCGACACCACGTAAGCATAGGCCGAACCGCAGGGAGTTCATGAGCCGTGAGCGCGCATGTTCCGACTTCGGCCGTCCTGCAGCGGCTCCGCTCGGAGGCGCCGCCCGACCATGTGTCCGTCGGCTGGATCATGGAGCAGCTCGAAGAGCGTTCATTCGGCCTGCTGATGTTCCTGCTGGCCGTGATCGCGCTCGTGCCCGGGCTGTCCACCTTCATTGGCGTTCTCTTCGCCGTTCCCGCCTATCAGATGATCGTCGCCCGGCGCAGCCCCGCCTTGCCACGGGTCGCGACCGCCCGCCGCCTGCCGACACGGCGTTTCGCCCAGGTGGTCGATCGCATCGCCCCGGTCCTGCGGCGCGCGGAAACGCTCGTCCGCCCGCGTTGGCCCAGGCCTTTCCGAACCACCAAGAGGATGGTCGGCATCACCATTCTGTTACTGGGCCTGACGCTCGCTTTGCCGGTGCCTTTCGGCCATATCCTCCCCGCCTTCGTCATCATGATCGTGGCGTTGGCCTATCTCGAGGAGGACGGGGTGGTGCTCTGCCTCGGTCTCGCCCTGGCTCTGGTCTCGTTCTCGATCACCGCGGCGGCGGGTTGGGGCGCCGTCGCCGGGATCGAATGGCTCGACCGCCTCTGAGGTCCGCGCCACGCGATCCGAACCAGCGAATCGCAGGATCAGGTCCCGGATTGCGCTGCAAAGCCGCCATGCTAGGCTTGCCGCGCAACTGCCCGGTTCAAGGAGCGAGGCCATATGAGCCGCACCGCGCTTATCTCGATCATTTGCGAAGACCGGATCGGCCTGATCGCCGAAGTGACCGGCCGGCTCTTCGATCTCGGGATCAATCTGGGCGATACGACCTTCGCGGTCCTGGGCGGCGCGGCGGAGTTCACCGCCGTCATCGAGCTGCCGGATCATCTCTCCCTGGGCAGCATCGAGAGCGAGCTGTCGGAATTGCCGGCGCTCAAAGGAGCCAAGATCAGCGTCGCGCCCTTCTCCTACCGCGCGCAGCATGGCGACACGGCGCATATCACCCACCGCATCGAGATCGAGGGCGAGGACAGCCCAGGATTGGTCGCGCGGCTGTCGGAAGTGTTCGTCGGGTTCGGAGCCAATATCGTCCGGCTCAATTCCGAACGGGTGAGCGGCGGCAGCGGCGCCCGCTACATCACACGCATCGCCGCCTGGATCCCGCCGGAGAAGGCCAAGGCCTGCGTCGCGACGGTGGCAAATACCGCGGGGGAACTGCGCCTTACCTGCAAGACACAGGCGGTATAACGGCGACGTTTCAGAAGAGCGACGGCATACCACAATATGCCTCTCGAGTAGGAGACGTGCGTTGTCGCGCTGGATCGGTCTTGCAACCGAAGCTCAAGAGGCGCAGGATAACTTCTGAAAATTCAGTCATCCGGCAACCCGGCTGACGTGATTTGGACCCAAGATGCAGAGATCCGAACATGCCCACGCTCATCCGAGCCGGGGCACGGCGATTCATTGCGTGCCTTGTCCAGGCTGACAACCACATTTGCCGCTGCTCCTCGGCGGCGCTCCACAAGCTAACGCGGCCCTCTCCCCCTGCTGCAATCTTGTGCGCTGCGCTCCTCTGGACAGGAGCCGGCACGGCTGCGGCGGCACCGTCGGGCGGCGACTCCTCCAGCGCGCAGTCAACCACGACGATCAACACAACTCGCAGCAATACCTTCAGAGAAGCGGTGCGCAAGGATCTGACCGTCGCCCTCAAGATCGAGGCGAACTTCACGCCCGAACCGCTGGCCAGCAACCTCAATCTTTCGAAATCGAACGTCAACGTGACGGCAGACCGCGAACACAACACGGTCGGCTCTTTCTCCGGGTCGGCCGGGTCCGAAGCGGCCGCCTCGGTTGTGGATTCGATGAATGGCGGCACCGGCTTTCAGGCGGCAAACCAGGCCACTGGCTTGCTCAGCAGCCAGAACATCGTGAGCTCGATCGCCCAGATCGCGCTCACCCCTGGCTCGCCGGATTTTGCCGACAGCGAAGTCAGCATCGCGCAGCGCAGTACCGTCAATATTCTGCAGGCTCCGGCCGGAGCTGTCGCCGCACGTCCGATAAACCCAAACGGCTCGCCGAAACAGATGCGGGCCGCCAGCAACAATTCCGGCGTGGTCGCGCTCAACCAGGATGTCGGCGTCGCCAACGCGCAGACATTCGCGCTGTCCATGGCTGTGGGCATCAACGCAATCGTCGTGTTGTCGGACGCGCAGCTCAGCCAGAGCCATTCCGACAACTCGGTGCCCGCACCGTCTTCCGGGAGCGCGACGATCGATACCGCCCTCAACGCCAACACCGGCGTTACCGGGGTCAATCAGGCGAATGGATCTCTCAACAACCAGGCGATCATCTTCAGCACGGCGGGAAGCGTCGATTTCTCGTCGGCGTTCGTGGGCAGCACCCCATAGCCGGGGAACCCTCCCCCTACCCCTTGAGTTGATATGATCGCTTCGCGCTACTTTTAAGCTGCAACCGAATTCAGACGCCCCGGAGAGTCCAACGCAATCCAAACCCCACTCCCCTTGCGGGAGGGGGTAGGGGGAGGGTGCTCCGGGATTCGGTTTAAGAGACCAACGCTCGCGTCACTGCGCGGCCGGGCAGGACAGGCTTTTGCTGGCGTTGTCGACGTCGGTCTTGAGCATGGGGCGCTGGGTGCAGCGCTGGTTGTAGTCGGCGACGGCGGTGTTCAGTTTCGTTACGGCGCCCTGGGTCTGCGGATAGACGGTGGTGCGGATCTGATTGGTGAGCGTGTCGCGCTGACGGATCATCTCCGACAGGATCTGCACCGAGGTATCGTCGCTCGGATTCATCGTCTTGCGCATATTGGCGATCTGGGTTTCCAGGCTCTGGAGCTGCGCGCGGGAATCGTTGTACCGGGTCTGCTGCACGCCGGTGTCCTGACGCAGAGTCTGCAGCGCCTGCTCGCGGCACATGCAATCCCGGATCTCGTCCACCGTCATGGCGTCCGCCGCCAGCGCCCGCCCTTGGGCCGCGGCCACCGTGAGAAAGAGCGCCAGCGACGCGGTGAGGAAGAGCCTGTTGCGATTCACGATCATGACCACACCCTCGTAGGAAACCGATCTTTGCGGAATTGTCGCCAGCGTTAATCCAGGATCATGGCAAATTCCAGGTCAGGCGAAAGCAATTTCGCGGCATGGCCGGTCCCCTTACCCAGGAAAACGGTCCTGCCCGCCGTCAATGGCGCCGGCGGCGCTTGCCGCGCGGAATATTGCCGGGACGGCCGCCGCGCGACGGCGCGCCCTTGTTGGCCGGTCCACCACCCTGTCGGGGCGCGCCGACCGCCAAGGAGCGGCCAGCGGCACTTTCGGCCGGAGCGCGGCCCTCGGCCAGGTCGCGCATCAATTGCAGATGTTTCGGCAGCAGGTCGCGCAGCGCATAGCGCTCCAGGATCGTCTGGCGCGCATTGGCCCGGATCTGGCCCATCTCGTCGCGCCGGTTGAGCCCTTCCTCGATGCGGGCCGCCAGTGCCTCGATATTGAACATGTCGGTCATCAGCCCGTTGCGTCCATCCTCGATCAACTCGCGTACCGGCAGCGTATCCGAGCCCACCACCAGGCATCCGCTGGACATCGCCTCCAGGAGCGACCAGGAGAGCACGAAGGGGATCGTCAGGTAGACATGAACGGAGGAGAGCTGCAGAAGGTTCCGATAGGCGTCGAACGGAAGATGGCCGACGAAATGCAGCCGGCTGTGATCGAGCCCCTTGAGCTCGTCCAGGGCCTTGCCCTTGTAGCTTTCGCCCTCCGGCAGCTTCTTGCCATAGGCCACGCGGTCGGTGCCGGCGACGACGACCTGCAGATTGGGCCGGCGCTGCTGCAGGATCTCGACCGCCTGCATGAATTGCGGGAAGCCACGATAGGGCTCCATGCCGCGCGTCGCATAGGTCACGACCTCGGCATCGCGCGTGAGACGGAGATTGAGCCCCGGAATGTCGAACTGGACCGAATCCGACGGCGAGAAGAAATCGGTATCGACGCCGTCATGGAGCTGCGTGAGCTTGCTGTGGAAGATGCGCGGGATCTGGCTCAGCTGATAGCCCGTCGGGCAAAGTCCCCAGTCGCTATGGGCGAGGTCCATCAGGATCGGCAGGTTGCGCGTGCGAACCCGGCAGAGATCCTCCCAGGTCAGGGTCTTGTTCATGAAATCGACGTCGGAGTTGCGGGCGTTGTAATACCACTCGAAATAAGTGAGCAGCCGCGCTTCCGGGAAGACGTCCTTGGTATAGATCGTCGTGCCCCAGCCGGAATGGCCGCAGATCAGATCGGGGACGAAGCCGCTCTTGCGCAGCTCGCCGCACATGCGGACCACCGCCTGCCCGTCCAGCACGGCGGCCTCGGTCGAGCGCAGATAATGGTGGGTGTCTTTCCGCGGCTCGCGTTGCGGTTTGTAGATATGTTTTGTGACACCCGGCAGGTTCTTCTTATTGTCGAGCGAGCCGGCCACGATCTGGTTGGCCGGATCCGCCGCCAGCGCCGCCGCCACATGTTTGTATTGCGCCGGAAAATTATTGTGCAGGAACAGAACCCGCATCGGCCTTACCCCTTATCGTCGGTCAATGATGGTCAGATCTCAAAGGCGACCCAGCGGGCCTTACCCCCGCCCCTCCGGATCGCCTGTAAAACCAGAGAATTGCACCAGAATGCTAACGCAACGTAGCATGTTCGCGGCGGGTGGGCACCCGGGAAGAACAGGCGTTAACGATCTGGAATGACAGGGAATTAGGAGCAGGCATGGCGGGGATTGTGGTGCTGGGCGCGGGCGTCATGGGGGTGACGACCGCCTATTATCTGGCCAAGGCCGGCCGCGCCGTGACCGTCCTGGACCGGCAGCCCGAGGCCGCCGCGGAGACCAGCTTCGCCAATGCCGGCTTGATTGCCCCGGGTCATTCCAACGCCTGGGCCTCGCCCCGCGCGCCCTTGATCCTGCTGAAGTCGCTCTGGCGCGACGACACCGCCCTTCGATTCCACCTGCGGCTGGACCCGGCCATGTGGCGCTGGGGTCTCCAGTTCCTCGCCAACTGCACCACCGAGCGAAACCGTCACAACACCCTCATCAAGCTGGGCCTCGCCCGCTACAGCCGCGAGAAGCTGATCGAGCTGCGCCAGGCGGAGCGGATCGCCTATGACGAGATCGTCAAGGGCTGCATCTATCTCTATCGCGATCCCGCCCATTTCGAGACCGGCCAGCGCGCCATCGGCTTCCTGAAGGCCCAGGGCTATCCATTCGAGACGATCGACCCGGCCGAATGCGTCAGGCTCGATCCGGCGCTGGCGCCGGCCCGCGACAAGATCGCGGGCGCCATCTTCGCGCCCCAGGACGAGTCGGGCGACTGCCACGCCTTCGTCCAGAACCTGGCGCGGGTCTGCGAAGGGCTCGGCGTGCAGTTCCGCTACGGCACCACCGTCCGCGGTCTCGAAACCGGCGGCGGTCGGATCCAGGCGGTCGTCACCGACCGCGAGCGCATCGCGGCCGACCAGGTCGTGCTGGCGCTCGGATCCTACGCGCCGCAGATCGCGCGCGGCGCCGGCATCAAGCTTCCGATCTATCCGGTCAAAGGCTATTCCCTCACCTTGCCGATCAAGGACAAGACGGCCGCGCCCACCCTGGGCGGAGTCGATGAGGGGGCACTCGTCGCCTTCGCACGGATGGGCGACCGGCTGCGACTGACGGCAACCGCCGACTTCGCGGGCTACGATACCAGCCACAAGCCGGAGAACTTCGCGACCATGCTCAAGGTGGCGCGCGAACTGTTCCCCGCGGCCGCGCATTACGACCAGCCACGCTATTGGGCCTGCCTGCGCCCCATGACCCCGGACGGTCCGCCGATCCTGGGTGCCACCAGGCTGGACAATCTCTTCCTCAATACCGGTTCGGGCCATATGGGCTGGACCATGGCCTGCGGATCCTCGCGGCTGGTCACCGATCTCATGCTGGGACGCAAGCCCGACATCCCGCTCCAGGGCATGACGCTCGACCGGTATTGAGTGCGACAAGAAAACATTCCGCATTACCGGCTTGTGGGTTGACCCCTCGAAAAGGCGGTGCCATATCCCCGGCAACCTCAGAAGGCCCGAGCGACCTTTCGAGGTTTAATGAAACCCGGTCCAGCCATGGCCATCCCTTGAGATGGGCCCGGACCTCGAGGTGACCCATGCCGCTCTTCAAGATCCGTTTGTTGCTCCGATGGCATGGCTCGGACAGCGACGACCGACCTCCGACCTGATCCCACGTTAACTCGCCTTTCTTTCCGGATCGCAGCACCGCCACGCGCGGCCGCGGCATCCTTTCCGCTCGCGCTTGCGGAGGTCGGATCATGACGCTTCATTCATCTTGGTGGGGCCCCGGGGCCCTCCGCTCCCTGTCACGGCAGTTCGTGCCGAGCTTCTGGGACCTGCCTGCGTTCGCGCTGCTGCTGGGCGCCTTCGTGCTGATCGCCAAGGCCGGCCACGAAACGCTCGAGCCCCTCTCCGCGATCGTGACCGCGCCGGTCACGCTCGATCCGGCGGCGCTCCCCCATTACGCCCTGCTGACGACCTTGCGGATGCTGGCGGCGATGCTGGCCTCGCTGGTCTTCGCGCTGGTCTATGCCACGCTCGCGGCCAAGAGCCGGCGCGCGGAAATGATGCTGATCCCGCTGCTCGACATCCTGCAGTCGGTTCCGGTGCTGGGCTTCCTCTCTTTCACGGTCGCCGGCTTCATGGCGCTCTTTCCGGGGCGGGTCCTGGGCGTCGAATGCGCCGCGATCTTCGCCATCTTCACCAGCCAGGTCTGGAACATGGCCTTCAGCCTCTATCAGTCGCTGAAGACCCTGCCGCGCGACCTCGACGAGGTCACACAGAGTTTCCGGCTTTCCGCCTGGCAGCGCTTCTGGCGACTGGAGATTCCCTTCGCCATGCCGGGCCTGATCTGGAACGCCATGATGTCGATGTCGGGCGGCTGGTTCTTCGTGGTGGCCGCGGAAGCGATCTCGGTCGGCCACACCACCGTCTCGCTGCCGGGGATCGGCTCCTATGTCGCACTCGCCATCGACCGGCGCGATCTGGGCGCGATCGGCTGGGCGCTGCTCACCATGCTGATCATCATCCTGATCTATGACCAGTTGCTGTTCCGCCCGCTGGTGGCATGGTCGGAGAAATTCCGCTTCGAGCTTTCGGCCGCCGCCCGCGTGCCGGAATCCTGGTTCCTCGATCTGACCCAGCGCGCGCGGCTGTTCCAGTTCCTGCTGCGTCCGGTGGGCGACATGGCGCGGACCCTCGCCGCCTTGCGCCTGGCGCCCTCGCGGCCGCTCCCGTCACGGCTTCGCCGCCTCTGGTCGAGCCGGGTCATCGATTTCAGCTGGGGCGTCGTTCTCGGCCTGCTCGCCGCCTACGCCCTCTGGCGCGTCTTCCACTTCGTGCTGGGCGATATCGGTGTTCCTGAAATCCTGCATGTGGTGATGCTGGGTTTCTTCACGCTGCTGCGCGTGCTGGTGCTGATCGCGCTCGCCAGCCTGATCTGGGTCCCGATCGGCGTCTGGATCGGGTTGCGGCCGCGTTGGGCGGAACGGATCCAGCCGCTGGCCCAGTTCCTAGCGGCCTTTCCCGCCAACCTGATGTTCCCCGTGGCGGTGGTGGCGATCCTGCATTTCCATCTGGCGCCGGACATCTGGCTCAGCCCGCTCATGGTGTTGGGCACGCAGTGGTACATCCTCTTCAACGTGGTCGCGGGCGCCAGCGCCTTCCCGAACGACCTGAAGGAGGCCGCGGCGAGCTTTCGCATCCGCGGCTGGAGCTGGTGGCGCCATGTGATCCTGCCCGGGATCATGCCCTACTACCTGACCGGCGCCATCACCGCCTCGGGCGGCTCCTGGAACGCCAGCATCGTCGCCGAGATCGCGAGCTGGGGCGACAAGACGGTCGCGGCCCAGGGGCTGGGCGCCTATATCGCCCGGATGACGGCAGCGGGCGACTTCCCGCGCCTGGTGCTCGGCATCGCCGTCATGTCGATTTTCGTCGTGCTGCTGAATCGCCTGTTCTGGCGAAAGCTGTTCGCTTTCGCCGCCCGCAACCTGCGTCTCGATTGAAGGTGACGATCATGACCAACCTTGCCATCGCCAAGGCTATGACTCCGGCAGTTCCCCTCCTCGAGTTGCGCAACATCCGGCAGGCCTATCGCAAGGCCGGCGGCGGCGAGCTGCTCGTGCTCGACGGCGTCTCGCTCGACATCCGCGACGGTGAGATCGTCGGGCTGCTGGGCCGCTCCGGTTCCGGAAAATCCTCGCTGCTGCGCATCGTCGCCGGCCTGATGACCGCCACCGCCGGCGAGGCGCGCTGGCATGGCCAGCCGATCGTCGGACCGTCCGACGGCATCGCCATGGTGTTTCAGAGCTTCGCACTCTTTCCCTGGCTGACGGTGCTGGAGAATGTCGAGGTCGGGCTCGAAGCCTTGGGCGTGCCGGGACCCGAACGCCGGCGGCGGGCGCTCGTGGCGATCGACCTGATCGGGCTCGACGGATTCGAATCCGCCCATCCGAAGGAGCTCTCCGGCGGCATGCGCCAGCGCGTCGGCTTCGCCCGCGCGCTCGTGGTCCATCCGCAATTGTTGCTGATGGACGAGCCCTTCTCGGCGCTCGACGTGCTGACGGCCGAGACGCTGCGCACGGACCTCATCGATCTCTGGATCGAGGGCCGCCTGCCGATCCGCTCGATCGCCATGGTCACGCACAACATCGAAGAAGCGGTTCTGATGTGCGACCGCGTTCTGCTCTTCTCGGCCAATCCCGGCAGGGTCGCAACCGAGATCAGGATCGAGTTGCCGCAACCGCGCAACCGCACCGACCCCGCCTTCCGCAAGCTGGTCGACGACATCTATGCGCGCATGACCAACCGGACGGTCGGCGAGCGCAAGGATCGCCAGGGTCCGGGCGGGTTTCCCGGCACCGGGGTCGGCATGGCCTTGCCCCATGTCTCGACCAATGTGCTCTCAGGGCTGCTCGAAACCCTTGCGGCTCCACCCTATCAGGGCAAGGCCGACCTGCCGCAGATCGCCGAGGCGCTGCAGATGGAGACCGACGAGCTGTTTCCGATCGCCGAGACCTTGCAGCTCTTCCGTTTCGCCGACCTTGCAGACGGCGATATCAAGCTGACCGAAGCCGGGCGACGTTTCGTCGGGCTCGACATCGACGGGCGCAAGCGCATGTTCGCCGAGCATCTGCTAACCTATGTGCCGATCGTCGCCCTGATCAAACGGGTGCTGGACGAGCGGCCGATCCATCGGGCGCCCGCCGCGCGATTCCGGGAGGAGCTCGAGGATTTCATGTCGCCGGAATTCGCCCAGAACACCTTGCGCGCCGCGATCTCCTGGGGCCGTTATGCCGAGCTCTTCGCTTATGACGATCAGAGCGAGCAGTTCAGCCTCGAGAACCCGACCTAACGGGGCCGATCAGGCGCCGCGCAGGGCCGCGGCACGGGCAAGCGCCGCCTCCGCCTCGACGACGATGCGCTTGACGAGCGTACCGGCGGGCAGGATGTCATGCACCAGTGCTGCCGACTGGCCCGCATAGAGACAGGTCGCCTCGATGTCGCCGCTGGCGCCCGGCGCCGGTCCGCTGTCGCTATAGCGCAGCAGCATCGTGCCGCCCGGCTGCCGTGCGACGGGTTCGCCTTCCCCCGGACGCTGGCCCGACGGCGGCCGGCCCGCGGCCTCCCACTGCTCGTAAGTGCTGTTGCGCAGCACGCGGTGCGGGGCCTTCGGCCAATCGAGATCGAAGAGCTCGGTATAGACCGTGTCGGTTTCCCGTGCCGCGACGATGCGGCGCTTCCATTCCTCATGCGCAAACGCTTCGGGTGTGGCGAGAAAACGCGTGCCGATCCAGGCGCCGGCACCGCCAAGCGCCAGCACGGCCGCCAGCCCCCGCCCATCGGCGATACCGCCGGCAGCGATCACCGGCAGCGGCGCCACGGCGTCGACCACGGCGGGCAACAGCACCATCGTGCCGACCTTGCTCCAGACATGGCCGCCGGCCTCGACCCCTTGTGCGCAGATCACATCCGCGCCGAGATCGGCGGCGCGTTTGGCCTCGTCGGCCGAGCCCACGGTGACGATCGTCTTGAGCTTGGCGGCGCGCAATCCTGGGAAATAGGCGGTCGGATCGCCCCAGAAGAGCGAGACGACGGGGGTACCGGCATCGATGCATTGGGCGAGACGCGTATGCTGGTCCCACTGCAGCGCAAGATTGACCGCGAAGGGCCGCGCTGTGCGCTGCCTGATCGCGGCAATCTCCGCCACCATCGCCGCCGGCTCGTGCCAGGAGACGCCTTGCATGCCAAGGCCGCCCGCCTCGCAGACCGCGCAAATCAGGTCGACCGTGACCGAACCGCCCATCGGCGCCTGCGCAATCGGGCAGTCGATGCCGAGCGCCTTGGTGAAGGATGTCTGGAGCATGAGTGGCCTTGCTGTTGAAGGAGCCGGGGTCAGACGCTGGCGCCGAACGCCATCTGGGCGGCAATCACCGCCGCTTTGAGTCCCGTTGCGGGGCTGACCAGGGGGCGTCCCTCCCGGCACAGCGCCGCAGCCGCGGCCATCGAGACCTGGGCCAGCACCACGGTCTTCGCCCCCTCGCGAAAGGCCTGATCCGCCGCCTGCGCCGTCAGCGCGTAATGGCGCTCGAGCCTGCCGGCCTTGAAATGCTCCCAGGCATCGGGAACGCGCCGCATCTCGATGGATGCGCCTGTCGCGCGTGCCTCGGCTTCGAACAGCTCTTGCGTTGAAAAAAGCGTGGTCGATGCGGTGCAGAGCACCAGCACCTTGCCGCCCTCTCGGACCGCCTCACGCGCCAGCCCCTGATCGACGCGGATCACCGGGACAGGGCAGACTTTCTGCGCCGGCACGACCGCCGGCCCCAGGGTCGAGCAGGTCAGCAGCACGCCGTCGGCATCGGCGGCGAGTGCCTGCAGCGCGGCGACCGTTTCGGCAACGATCGGCGCCGCGAACGATCCCGCCCGTCCGACGGCCGCCAGAAGATCGTCCCGGACCTCATGCCGAAGCGTCAACGAGCTATCGCCCCGCTCGCGGCGTGCCGCCTCGAAGGGCTCGATATTGCTCTCGATCGTATGGAGACAGGCGATGCGCAAAGCCGGCCTTTCGGATCAGCTGCGGAACAGCCGTCCGAAGCCAGGGATCGCGTCATTGACGCCGGCAAGCCGCAGGCAATGCCAGGCCAGCGCCAGATTGCTGGAGGTCACCGGCTTGCCGGTCGCCTTCTCGACATCCTCCGCGATATCCGCCACCCGCAGGCTGGTGCAGGAGACGAAGATGCCGTCGACGGTCGGCTCCTTGCCGAGCTCGATCATCGCATTGCGGATCGACCCTGTATCGATGCGCGCCACCTCATTGTCGTTCTCGTGGTTGAACGAGCCCATGACCGTGACCTCGAGCCCACGCGCCTCGATATAGCTGCGGAAGCGCTGATTGACCTCCTCGATATAGGGGGTCAGGAGCGCGATCCGCTTGGCGCCCATCTTCTTCATGCCGGTGATGGCCGCCGTGATCGGGTTGGTGACGGCGACGCCGGGCCGCGCCTCTTGGATGCGCTTGGCCACGGTCTCTTCGCCCAGCACCACCGAGGCCGAGGTGCAGCCATAGCCGATCACGTCGAGCTTGGTGCCCGGCAGAATCAAGGCGGCCGACTTGCCCAGATCCTTTTCCATGGCGGCGAGCGTGGTCGGGTTGATCTCGGGCGAATTGGAGATGCGGCTCTCATAGACCGCGACGCCGGGCAGCCGGATCACATGGCGCCATTCGGCCTCGATCGTATGGTCGGTCGCGAGCACGATCAGCCCGATGCGGCAGCGGCTGGCCGTCCCGCCATCGAGCGAGAACTTCATATGGGTCTTGCTGATCGAACCGCCGGCAGGCCGGCGCAACGCGGTCTCGTTCATGCGGGATCACTCCATTTTGGGCGGGTCCTGTCGGCAGACCCGCATCCGATCCTTCCATCGGCGATTATAGTCCCCGCCCGATCGGCGGTCATCCTCCCGCCTCAGACGAGATCGCGCGGCAGGGTGAAGCTCTCATTGCGGCAGAAGATCCGCTCTTCGCCCTCATAGGCCTCGAGCTCGGCGCTGACCACGAAATGGGTCGCGGTGAGCTTGAGGCTGGTGGTGGTCCGGGTCTCGATCCGCCAGTCGCCGCGCGTCAGCCGGTGGCGATAGCGCGTCAGGCCCTCGGCGCTGGTCGGGTCGTCATGGCGGATGCGGTAGGTCTCGACCGTGTCGTTGTCGACGGTAAGGTCGATATCGAGCAGCTTGGTGGCGCCGGCGTCCTTCACCATGGTCACGGTGGTCTCGCCCCTGCCCACGTCGGTATCGACGCGCCGGCGTGTGCTGTCGGGACGCAAGCCCTCCTCACGAGGGCCCGGTGCCGCCGCCGGCGGCGCGAAGTCGGCCAGTTGCGCGTCGGCCTTGCCGGCCTTGCGCTGCGGCAAGTCGAGCCGGCAGCCCCCGCCATTCAGCGTCAAGGTGAAGAGCTGCGGGGCCGGCCACATCATCGGCCAATGGCCGGTCGAGATCGCGAGGCGGACGCGATGGCCCGGCAGGAAGGCATGCGCGATATGATTGAGCGCGATCCTGGCGCGATAGACCTGGCCCGGGATCAGGGCCGTCGGTGCGCCGTGATCCTCGCGATGAGTCAGGTTGAAGAGCGTGAAGGTCACGCGCGCGGAGGCGCCATCCGGCCAGACATCGCAGAGCCTCACGCAGATCGTCGCGACCGGCTTGTCGACGCTGAATTCCAGATCCAGCACCGGCGCGCCCAGGATCTCGAACCGTTCCGACAGCGGCGCGCTGTCGAAACAGAGCGAGCCCGCATCGTCGCCGCGCTGATCGGTCGGCAGGTCGCCGCCGCGCCCGCCATAGGAGCACCATTCGAGACTGCCGGTGCCGACCGTGAGCGGCGATTGGATCGAGAAAGTCTTGGCCTCGCCGGCGGTCTCCGACAGGCCGGCGCGGGTCAGCTGCCCCGCCTCGGTCAGATAGAAGGCGCGCGGTGCCATCCGGCCGCCCGGCCAGCCGGGCTCGGCGACCCAGCGCCCCGCCCGGGTCTCCGCAAAGGCCGCGGGACGGAAGCTCTCATTCATCCAGACCCGGTAGCGCGGCTCGCTCATGATCCCGGTCTCGACGCCCTTGAGCCAGTGATCCCACCAGCGCAGGCATTCCTGCAGGAAGCCGATCGAGGGCCCCGGATAGGCGCTGTGCGGCAAGGCATGGCCCCAGGGACCGATCAGCCCTTTGACCGGCGCCTGCAACCCTTCGAGCAGACGCGGCACCGCGTTGCTGTAGCCATCCTCCCAGCCGCCGATCGCATAGACCGCGCAGGTGATGTCGCCATAACTCTCGGCGATCGAGCCCTGGCGCCAATAGCCGTCGCGGCGCTGATGCTGCAGCCACTGCCTCAGCCAGAAGCGCGCGCGCTGCAGCCGGTCGAGCCAGGTCTCGCGCCAGCCCTCGCCGACGATCAGCGGATCGGGCGGCTGCGAGAGATAGGCATACATCGCCGACGCCCAGGCGAAATTGTCATGCAGCATCGCGCCGCCCATGTAATGGACGTCGTCGCCATAGCGGTCGTCGGTGGAATCGATGGTGATGATGGCCTTGAGTGCCGGCGGCTGGCGGGCCGCCACCTGGAGCGCGTTGAATCCGCCCCAGGAGATGCCGGTCATGCCGCAATGGCCGCTGCACCAGCGCTGCTCGGCGACCCAGGCGATGGCCTGGACGAGATCGACCTGCTCCTCGGGCAGATATTCGTCATCGAGAATGCCGTCGGAATCGCCCGAGCCGCGAATGTCGATACGCAGCACGGCATAGCCATGGCTCGCGATATAGGGATGCATCGCCTCGTCGCGCCAGACCGTGCCGTCGCGCTTGCGATAAGGAATACATTCAAGGATCGCCGGCACCGGGTCGGTCTCGGCGTCCTCCGGCATCCAGACCCGCGCCGCCAGCCGCGTCCCGTCGCTCAGCGGGATCCAGAGATTGGGGATCTCACGGACGCGCCGGACGGCCGGGCTCTTGCGAAACTTGGCGGGAATGAATTTCACCGGGCGTGATCTTTACCGAGCAAGGGCAATCACTTCGAACCGGGCCAGCTATAGCACGAACAGGATCAGGAGCGGCAATGTGACAAACGACATCACTGTTGAAACTACAACGATTCCAGCAACTTCCTCCGGTTCGCGGCGATAGAGCTCGGCGAACAGATAGTTAAAGACCGCGACTGGCATGGTCGATTGCAGCACCACGACACCGAGCGCCGCCCCTTCCAGGCCGAAGGCCCGTGCCACCCCGTAGCTGACGAGGAAGCCCCCGCCAAGCCGGACCGCCGAAAGGATCGCGGCGCGTCCCAGCGAGCGAACATGGAGCTGGGACAGCGAGACGCCGAGCGCGATCAGCATCAGGGGAATGGTGAGACCGCCCAACAGGCTCAAGGTGTTGGAGAGCCAGAGCGGGACCGGCCAATCGGTGACGACGAATATCAGCGAGAACACGACCGCATAGATCAGCGGCATCTTGAGCAGCCGGCGCGGATCGGCGCTGCCCGATGCGATCCCGATCCCGATGGTGAATTGCAGGGTGATGGAGACGACGAAGAACACGATCGCGAGCGCCAGCCCGCTCTGCCCGAAGGCGAACAGCACCAGCGGCAACCCCATATTGCCGGTGTTGGGAAACATCAGCGACGGCAGGAAGGAGTGGAGCGGCAGCTTCATCGCCTTGCAGACGAGGATCCCCAGCACCGCGAAGCCGGCAAAGACCGAGAAGGCGACCAGCACCATCTGGCCGAGGATCGTCGTGTCGACGGTGAGGCCGGTCAGCGTGCTCGCCACCAGGCTCGGCGTGCCGATGGTCGTCACCAGCGCCGTGACCAGCCGCGGCTCGAGCTGGTGGCCCATCCGGCCCCAGACGAATCCCAGCGCCGAGACGATCAGGATCGGCAGGATAATGGCGCTGAGAGTCGCCAGCATGAGTTTGCCGTCCTTAGGGGTCGCGACGCGGTCACCGACCGCCTGGCCCCGAGCCTTAACAGCGCTTCAGGAAGGAGGCAACGACTCTCGATCTGCGCTGGCGAGAACTCAGGCTCGTGACGCCTGCGCCGCACGACCGGTCCATCCGGCGGCCCCGAAAATCAGGGACAGAATGACGGCGACCAGGATGTTGACGACGACCGAGTAGACGGCGGCATAGCCCGGGATCGCCAAGCCGAACACCGTGATGGCGTAGGTGGCACCCTTGAAGGCCTGGAGCCACGCCATCCAGGTCCCGAGGCCCGTGCCCACGGTCCAGCCGATCAGCAGCGCTCCGCCATTGAGGAAGCGCCAGCGCAGGCCGAGGACGACCGCGGGCAGGATCTGAATGATCCAGATGCCCCCGAGCAATTGCAGCTGGATGGCATATTGGAGCGGAAGGGCGAAGATGAAAACGAGGGCCCCCGCCTTCACGATCAGCGAGACGAGCTTGGCGACACGCGCTTCCTCGGCCTCCGAGGCAAGAGGCCGGAAGAATGCGCAATGGACGTTTCGCGTCCAGGTGTTCGCCGCCGCGATCGACATGATGGAGGCCGGCACCAGCGCGCCGATGGCGATGGCGGCGAAGGCAACCCCCACGAACCAGGAGGGAAAGGTCGCAAGGAACAGCGCCGGGACGGAGAAATTGTTGCCATAGCGCGTGAAGCCGTCGGCGAACTCCGGCATCGACTGGACCCCGAGCGCGATCGCCATGAAGCCCAGCAACGCCAGAAACCCCAGCATGATCGAATAGGCCGGCAGCATCGCCGCATTGCGGCGGATCACCCTTTCGCTCGATGCCGACAGGATTCCGGTCAGCGAATGCGGATAGAGGAACAAGGCGAGCGCCGAACCCAGCGCCAGCGTCGCATAGCTGCTGAGGCTGCCGAGGCTGCCCGCCGGGGGCTCCGGCAGCGTCAGTTTCGCGGCGGGAACGGCCGAGAAGATCTTCTCGAAGCCGCCCAGATGAATCGGCACGATGACGATCGCCGTCAGCACCGTGACATAGATCAGCAGATCCTTGACCACCGCGATCATGGCCGGCGCCCGCAAGCCGCTCGTATAGGTGAGGCCGCCAGAACCACGAAGGCGATGATGAGCGGCAGATCGCCGGACAGGCCGGAGGTCTCGATGCCCAGGGCGCCGATCACGACCTGCATGCCGACGAGCTGGAGCGCGATATAGGGCATCGTCGCCACCAGCCCCGTGATCGCGACGGCCAGCGAGAGCCAGCGGTTGCCGAACTCGCTCTGCACCAGATCGGCCGCCGTGACGCAGCCTCGTTCGCGCGCGGCCCGCCAGACCGCCGGGAAGATCAGATAGAGGATCGGATAGATCATGACCGTATAGGGGATGGCGAAGAAGCCGAGCGCCCCTGCCCCGAACATGAGCGCCGGAACGGCCACGAAGGTGTAGGCCGTGTAGAGATCGCCGCCGAGCAGAAACCAGGTCACGAAGGTGCCGAAACGGCGCCCGCCCAGACCCCATTCATGCAGGAGATTGAGATCGCCGCGGCGCCATCGCGCGGCGACGAAACCGAGCAGCGTCACGAACAGAAAAAGCAGAACGAAAACGGTCAGGGCGACCCAGTTCACGGCCATGGTGGAATCCGGCTCTGTCTCGAAGCGTGAGGGTGGCGTTCAGGAAGGTTTGTGCTCGGCCCTGTAGACGATGCCGACGATGGCGGCGCAGAGCAGGACCCAGAGCAGCTGGTACCAATAGAAAAGCGGGATCGACCAGAGCTTGGGATCGACGCCGTTGTAGAACGGCACCCAGAGAATGGCGATGAACGGCAGAACCAGCAGCCAGCGCGTCCAGGAGACGCGGGCAACACCGTTTTCCGGAGCGGATTCGGTCATGGTCGGATCCTGCGATTTACCATCGAGACCGCAAAGCACGGCGCTTTCGCAGCCATTCTGGAACTGCGAAGGCCAAGCCATAACCCGCGAATGCCAAAGGAGGCAACACGCGAGGCAGGGCAGCGGCCGTCAGAGGGAGACCCGGATATTGCTACTCGATCGACGCGCGCGGGCCGCGGCGGACGCCGTCGGTCTCCCGGGACGCGCGCACGGTCCTGGCGGCGCGGCCGGGCTCGGGCTCCAGCAGCGCATGGCCTTCCGTGTGGGACAGCCGCTGGCGCTGCGCGGATTCCTGTTCGCGCACCACTTCATCGACGGTCCGTAACGGCTTTGCCAGATAGGGACTTACCAACGCCATTCCTCCAGGCCCAGAATCGGAGCGCATGGTGAGGCAACGATCCCGCCATGGGAAGCTGTGGATAGAATGAATAACCGGGATAAGATGCGGCAGCCCCAGCTTGCCCGCAAGCAGGCACCGGTTCATGCTGCGGCCCGCTGGAATCCTGACTGGAATGTCGAAGATTTGTGCCGCTTTTGAGCTAAATCCCCGCTTCAAGGACGAAGAATGACCACGAACATGACCTGCGGCCAGGCCGCCATCGCGCTGCTCGAACAATATGGCGTCGATACCGTCTTCGGAATTCCGGGCGTCCACACGCTGGATTTTTATCGCGGCCTCGCCGACAGCACGATCCGTCATGTCGGTGTGCGCCACGAGCAGGGCGCCGGATTCATGGCGGACGGCTATGCGCGCGCCTCGGGTCGTCCGGGCGTCTGCTGCGTCATCACCGGCCCCGGCGTCACCAACGCCGCCACGCCGATCGGTCAGGCCTTCTCCGACTCCGTGCCGGTGCTGATGCTCTCGAGCGTCAATGGCCGCGACGATCTCGGCCGCGGCCGCGGCCGTCTCCATGAGATCACCGATCAGCAGGCGGCGATCGCGCCGCTGGTCTCCGCGAGCCACAGCCTGCGCGCCGCCAGCGAATTGCCCCTGGCCATGGCCGATGCCTTCGACCGCTTCGCCAGCCAGCGTCCGCGCCCGGTCCATATCGAGGTGCCGCTCGACCTCCTCGCGGCGCCGGCGGTGCGCATCGAAACGCCCGGCCCCAGCCGCGCGAAGCCGGCCCCCTCCCCCGACGCCATCCGCGCTGCCGCAAAACTGCTGCGCGAGGCCAAGCGGCCTTTGATGCTGGTCGGCGGCGGCACGGTCGATTGCGCGGCCTCGGTACGCCGCCTCGCGGAACTGACGAGCAGCGCCGTCATCGTCACCGTCGCGGCCAAGGGCGTGCTGCCCGACGATCATCCGCTCTGCGTCGGCGCCACGCTGCTGACCGAGGGAACCCAAGCGCTGCTGGCCTCGGCCGACGTGGTGCTGGCGGTCGGCACCGAGCTCGCCGAGACGGACAGCTGGGTGGACCGTCTCGATATCAAAGGCAAGCTGATCCGCATCGATATCGATGCCCGCACGATGGCGCGCGACTACCCGGCAACCGTACCCATCCTGGCCGACGCCGGTCCATCGCTCGATGCGATCGCCGCCGAGCTCGGCGGCAAGGGCTCGTCCAGCCGCATACCGGCCGAAGAGCTCGCCCGGCTGCGCAAGGAGAATCATGCCAGCCTGGGCAAGCTGCAGCTGAAGCATGGCAAAGTGCTGGATGCCATCCGCGCGGTCCTGCCCGAGGACGGCATGATCGCCTCGGACATGACGCAGATCGCCTATACCGCGAACCATTATTTCCCAATGAGCCAGCCGCGCTGCTGGTTCCATCCGGTGGGCTTCGGCACGCTGGGCTACGCGTTGCCCGCCGCCATCGGCGCCAAGCTGGCCCGCCCCGAAAGCGCCTGCGTGGCGATGGCCGGCGATGCCGGGTTCCTCTTCACCGTGCAGGAGCTGGCGACCGCCGTGGAGCTCAAGCTCCCGATCGCCATCCTGCTCTGGAACAACGACGCGCTGGGCCAGATCGCGGGCGATATGATCCATAGGGGCATCCCCGAGATCGCGGTGAAGCCGCGCAATCCGGACTTCCAGATGCTGGGCAAGGCCTTCGGTGCCCATGTCGCGAAGCCCACCAGCGCCGCCCAGTTGAAGAAAGCCCTGACCGACGCCTTCGTGGCCGACGGCCCGACCCTGATCGAGGTGCATCAGAGTGCGAGCTGGCTCGACTGACCCGGCCACCGAGGGGATCCAACCGGACGCCGGGATTGAAGATGGCGGCAATTTCATTGATGGGCCGCTGGGCGGCCGCTTTGTCGCGTTGCTGGCGGCGAAGCTGGTTCGTTATCCTTCTCGTACCCCTGCTCACGGGCGCCGGCGGCGAGCGCGTCGACCGGCTGGTGACGGACTTCGACCTGATCATCTTCAATACCGAATTCGGCACGCCGATGGACGCGAAGATCCACAAATGGATCGCCCCTGTCCGGATCTTCCTCGATGCCCGCGCTGGCCCTCTGGATCTCGAACGCAAGGAACTCGAGGAACATGTGGCGCTGCTGAGACGTTTGACGGGTTTGAAGATCGAGTTCGTTCCCAAGGCTGCCGACGGCAATTTGATGTTCGTATTCGATACCCAGGATCGATTGATCGGCTCGGTGAACAAATATCTCGCGCAACCCCTCAGCGGCTGGAAAGACCTGCAGGGTTCCCTCTGCTTCGGCATGTTCAGCGTCCAGGATGCGCTGCAGATCAATTACGCCGTGATCGGCATTCCCATCGACGAGGTCATGTCGCGGGGCAAATTGAAGGATTGCGTGATCGAAGAGACCACCCAGGTGCTGGGGCTGCCGAACGATTCCGACAAGGTCTTTCCGTCGGTCTTCAACGATCACAGCCCCCAGGTCACCTTGACCGACGATGACGAACTCCTGGTCCGGCTCCTCTACAGCCCGCGCCTCCAGGTCGGCATGCCGCGCGCCGAGGCCTTGAAGATCGTGCGCCAGATCCTCGTGGAAGGGGGCCCATGAGCGTTGTGCTGGCGGAAGGGGTCCCGGCGCCCTTCACCCTGCCGCGGATCGGATTGGCACTCGGCAGCGGGGCCGCGCGCGGCTGGGCGCATATCGGCGTGATCCGCGCGCTCGAAGCCGCGGGCGTCAAGCCGGACGTGATCTGCGGCACCTCGATCGGTGCCCTCGTCGGCGGTGTTCATCTCGCCGGCAAGCTCGACGTGCTGGAGCAATGGGCGCGGGACCTGACCCGGCTCAAGGTCATGAGCTATCTCGACTTCCAGATGGCCCGCGGCGGCCTCATCAGCGGCAATCGCCTGACGGAGAACATCGCGCGCCATCTGGGCGACCTGCGGATCGAGGACTTGCCCGCCCCCTTCGCCACCGTCGTCACCGATCTGGCTTCCGGTCACGAAGTCTGGATTCGGGACGGCAATCTGGTCGAGGCGCTGCGCATCTCGATCTCGTTGCCCGGCATCTTCGCGCCGGCACGGCGCGAAGGCCGCTGGCTGGTCGATGGCGCGCTCATCAATCCCGTACCGGTCTCCGTCTGCCGTGCGCTCGGCGCCCATATCGTCATCGCGGTCAATCTTCACTCCGACCTCATCGGTCGCGCCCGTGCGTCGAGCTCCGATCTTCAGCGCGAAGGCGGCATCGATCTCCAGGGCGAGCTGTCGGCCATGGAAGCGGCGACGGGACGAACCTCGCGTTTCACCAGCATCCTGCAGCGCGTCTTCGGCCGCAGCGGTGATGTGCCCAGCATGTTCGCGGTCATGGTGCAGTCGCTCAACATCATGCTCGACCGCGTCGCGCGCAGCCGGCTCGCCGGCGAGCCGCCCGACGTGCTGGTCCTGCCGCGCCTCGGCCATATCGGGCTGCTCGAGTTCGAGCGTGCCGACGAGGCGATCACCGAAGGCATGAACGCGGTCAATCGCGCGCTACCGGACCTTGCGGATGCGATCGCGGTGTTCCGCGGAAAACCACCGCGCTGAGCTGAAGTAAGAATTGTAAAGAAGGCGCCATGAACGGCGCTTCATTGTCGCCAGAATCGGCCCTAAAAAGGACCGCCCCGCTCCTGTGAGGGAGCGGGGCGCGCGAGTTGGCGTGTGGGTGCTGCGCTCCGAAAGCCTCTCGCCAGGCCCAGTGGCGAGGGGCTTTCGGCGGCGACGCAGCTGCACCGGAGGGGCGGCCTTGCGGGGGTCCGCGACCGGCGCTGGAGAAACAATGCGCTGATTCGAATTAAACATGGTGTGGCCTTTCTGTGACGCCAACCCCGTGCATTTTCAATCGCTTGTGGTAACTTTGATTGATCGGTCAGGGAAATCAGGGGGATGGAATCATGGTTGGAATCGCTGCGGATCTGATCTTGCAGAACGGCAAGATCGCGACCTTGAACACAACCTCCGCGCAGGCGCAGGCGATGGCGGTGTGGCAAGGCCGCATCCTGGCGATCGGCAGCAATAGCGATGTCGCCGGCCTCGCCGGCTCCACCACGCGAACGATCGATCTCAAGGGCCGGCGCGTCGTTCCCGGCATCGTCGATTCCCACTGCCATCCCGACAGCCATGCCATCTCGCTGCTGCGCTGGACCGATGTCGGCCCCTCCGCCATCAAGTCCGTCGATGAGCTGCTGCAATTCGTCCATCAGCGCACATCGGAGCTGGCGCCCGACAAGCCCCTCCTCGGCTTCTGCTTCAACGACAAGAAGCAGGGCGGCTATCCGACGCGCGAGCAGCTCGATGCGGTCTCGAACGGCCGGCCGGTCTGGATCTACCGCACCGACCATCACATCGCCGTGCTGAACACGCCGATGCTGACCGCGATGGGCGTCGGCGACAACACGCACAACCCGCCGCACGGCCAGTTCGACCGCGATCCCAAGACCGGCCGCATGACCGGGCTTGCCCGCGAGATGGCGGCCTGGAGCCTCGAGGAGAAGTTCAAGGAGGAATATTCCGTCAGCGAGTATGAGACGGGCCTGCCGCAAGTATTCGATCTCTACCTGCAGCATGGCGTGACCTCGCTGCACAACTCCCTGACGGCACGCAAGGCGATCGAGGCCTATCAGCGCCTGCGCGAGGCGGGCAAGCTCAGTATGCGCATCGGCGTCATCCTCGACGGGCGCGACGACGATCTGGTCGCCGCCTACAGCCATGGCCGCGTGCGCACCGGCTTCGGCGACGAATGGATCCGCATCGTCGGCGCCGAATGGTGCCCCGACTGCTCGACCTCGGGCCGCACCGCCGCCTATTACGAGCCCTATGTCGGCACGCCGGTTCCCGGCGAGCCTGTGCCCAACACCGGCATGCTGCTCTATGAAGCCGAGGATCTGATCCCGCGCGTCGTGGCGGCCCACAAGGCGGGCTTGCGCGTCTGCGTCGAGGGCCTCGGCGACCGCGGCATCGATTTCGCGCTCGACGCGATCGAGGCCGCCCTCACGGCCCATCCGAAGAAGGACCATCGCAGCCGCGTCGAGCATTGCTGCTATGTCACGCCGAAGATCCTGGAGCGGATCAAGCGGCTGGGCGTGGTGGATTCCTCGGCCACGGGATTCATGTACAGCCTCGGCGACGCCTATATCGACAATCGCGGCGAGAAGGCGATGCGCTGGATGTTTCCGCATCGCAGCCTGATCGACAAAGGCGTGCCGGCGCCGGGTCATTCCGACGCGCCGATCTGCTCGACCAATCCCTGGGAGATCATCGGCGCGATGGTGACGCGGCGCACCGATACCGGCCGCCCGATGGGGCTCGAAGAAGCGATCACGGTCGAGGAGGCGCTGCGCGCTTATACGACCCTGGGCGCCTGGGTCGGTTTCGAGGAGAACCTCAAGGGCTCGCTCGAAGCCGGCAAGCTCGCCGATTTCGCGATCCTGCGCCAGGACCCCTTCGCGGTGGCGCCGGAGAAGATCAAGGACACCCAGGTCGACATGACCTTCGTCGGCGGCGAGGTGAAGTACCAGGCCTAGGCGCGCGTTGCGACACGGCGAAGCGCCATGACCCTGATCGATCGCAGCCGCCTGGGGCGGCTGACCGCGGCGGAGACCGAGCGCTATGTTTCGGCCCGTCCCAAGGCGCGCGCCTTGTTCGAGCGCGCCCAGCGCAGTCTCGTCGGCGGCGTGCCGATGCAATGGATGAGCGAATGGCCCGGCGGCTTCCCGCCCGTCATGGCGGAGGCGGAAGGCGCCCGTCTCACCGACATCGACGGTCATCGCTATATCGATTTCTGCCTGGGCGATACCGGCGCCATGTTCGGCCATTCGCCGCCGGCGGTGGCGGCCGCCGTGGCGCGCCAGGCCGCCAAGGGCCTGACGGCGATGCTGCCGTCGGAGAACGCGGTCATCGTCGCCGAGCTCCTGGCCGAGCGCTTCGGCCTCCCCTTCTGGCAGATGGCGCTGTCGGCGACCGACGCCAACCGCTTCGTGCTGCGGCTCGCGCGCGAGATCACCGGCCGGCCGAAGATCCTCGTCTTCAATGGCTGCTATCACGGCACGGTCGACGAGACCATCGTCAGCCTGGAGAACGGAATCCCGCGATCGCGACGCGGCAATGTCGGGCCGGCCTACGATCCCACGGCCGACAGCCGCGTCGTCGAGTTCAACGATCTGGCGGCGCTCGAAGCGGCGCTGCAGGACCGCCAGGTCGCCTGCGTCCTGACCGAGCCGGCACTGACCAACCTGACCGGCGTCGTGCTGCCGGATCCCGGCTATCACGCCGCCATGCGCGACCTCACCCGCAAAACCGGAACGCTGCTGGTCATCGACGAGACCCACACCATCTCGACCGGCCCCGGCGGCTACACCAGGGCCTTCGGGCTCGAGCCCGACATTTTCGTCCTCGGCAAGCCGATCGCGGGCGGGATTCCGGCGGCGGTCTTCGGCATGACGGGCGCGGTCGGCGCGCAGGTGCGCGAGCGGCTCTATGGTCCGGGAACCTCGGTCGCCGGCATCGGCGGCACCCTGACCGCAAACGCCATGGCCCTGGCGGCCATGCGCGCGACCCTGACCGAGGTCGCGACCGACGCGGCCTATGCGCATATGACCAGACTGGGCGAGCGCCTGGCCACGGGCATCCGCGCGGTCGTCAAGCACCATGACCTGCCCTGGTATGTGACGCAGCTGGGCGCGCGGGTCGAATACCGGTTCCAGCCGACGCCGCCCCGCACCGGCACCGAGGCGCGGGCCGGGGCCGACGGCGCCGTCGACCGCTTCTTCCATCTCTGGTGCCTGAACCGCGGCGTGATGGTCACGCCGATGCACAACATGCTGCTCGCCTGCCCCGCCACCAGCGAGGCCGACGTCGAGCGTCATGACGAGGTGTTCGGCGAAGCAGTATCGGCGTTGCTCGGGCGCTAGCCGCTGCCCTTGAGCCACGATCCCAGCGCCGCGATCGTGTCGATCGAGCGCAGCGCGAAGCCGTTGCCGCTGCAGGCCATCGCCCCTGCGCGTTCGTTCCGTCCCTCGCCGGTGCCGACATGGAAGCCGCCCGCGAGCTTGGCGGCACGGCCGGCCTTGAGATCGCTGGCCTTGTCGCCGACCACCCAGGATTTGGCCGGATCGGCGCCCAGGGCCTGAAGCGCCGCCAGGATCATGCCCGGCTCGGGCTTGCGCCAGGCATGGTTGGAATAATGCGGACAAGCGGCCACCAGCTCGATGGTCTGGGCGGCGTCGCCGAGCGCCGCCAGCATCGCCGCCTGGACCGCCGCGAACTCGTTCCAGCCATACAACCCACGCCCGATACCGGACTGGTTGGTCACCAGCGCCACATGCCAGCCCTTGGCGCGCGCCACCACCAGCGCCTCGCGGGCGCCCGGGATGAGGCGCACTTTCCGGGGATCGGCGAGATAGCCTTCGTCCTCGATGAGGACGCCATCGCGATCGAGGAACAGCCCGGCCGTCTCGCGCGCCGCGGCGACCGAGTTGCGCCGCTCGAACCAGCAGCCATCGGCATTGAGCGGATGGCCCATCCTAGAGGTTCCGCCAGCGCCGATGGAGCCAGAGCCATTGCTCCGGCCGCTCGCGCGCCCAGCCTTCGATGATCGATGTCACCTTGGTCATGATCGCCTCGACATCGGCAGCGGCGTCGTCCGTGATCGGGATCTCGATCGGCGGCGTCAGCGTCGCCCGGAACCGCGCACCGTCCAACCGTTCGACTCGCGCGCCATGCAGGGGACATTGATAACGCCGGGCGAGCTTCGCAAGCAACGGCGCTGCGCGCACCGGGTTCCCGAAGAAGGGCACCATCGGCCCGAAACGCGAATGCTGATCGACCAGCATCCCGAGATGCCCGCCCTTCTCGATCACCTCGACCGCCGCGATCGCGCTATGGACGCCGGTCGAGAGGATCTCGCCCATGGCATTGCGACGGACCCGCTCGACGAATTCCGCGGCGATCGGATTGTTGGGCGGCTTGTAGAGGACGGTGACCGGCAGCCCATGCCGGGCCGCCGCCACCGGCAGGAGCTCCCAATTGCCCAGATGGCCGGCAAAGATCAGCGCCGGCTTGCCATCGTCGCGCAGGGCCAGGAACTGGTCGACGCCCACGACCTCCACCCGTCCCTGACGCCCGGTCGTGGCGTCATAGTCCCAGATCCGCTTCAGATGCGGATATTCCAGGGCGTAGCGGCCGAGATTGTCCCAGACGCCGCGCAGGATGCGCTCGATCTCCGCATCGCTCTTGTCCGGGAAGGCGCGCTTGAGATTCCGGCGGCCGACCTGGCTCACCGGCAGCCAGGGGCCCAGGGTGCGGGTGAACCATCCGCCCAACCCCGACGCCCAGTCGATCGGCAGGACGCGCACCGGAAGCCACAGCAGCAGGATCGCCGCTCCCTCGAGCAGATGCAGCAGCCGCTTGGCCGGCGAATAGCGCCGCCGGCTCATGGGCGACGCTCGCTCGCCGACAGGGCATCGATCGCCTGCCGCGGCGTCAGCTCCACGAGCGCTCGACGGCCCAGCGCGGCCGCGACCTGTGTCAGGCCGGTGTCGTTGCTCACCACGGCATCCGCGAGGGCGATCAGCGCCACCGCCTCGGCCAGGCTGGTGCGCCCGGCGAAGTCGAGGCAGATCCCGCCCGACGCCGCCTGAACCGCCGTGGTTGCCGCGCGGGTCTCGGCGGAGCCCAGGAGCCAGACCGAGCCGCCGGCCGCATGGTGGTGCCGGGCGAGTGCGGCCAGATCCTCCGGGGGCCAGCGCTTCGCCGGCGCCTCATCGGCCCCGGGAACCAGCAGCAGCAATCGGCCGGCGGGGCGTTCCAGCCCCAGATTGTCCAAGGCCCGGTCGATCGCGTCGTCTGGGACAAGCAGCGAGGGCGCCAGGGCATCGAAGGGCGGCGTCGCCGTTTCCGGCAGCGCCAGCGCGAGGAAGCGATCGATCCGGCGCTTCAGGCGCGCCCGGTCGAGCCAGCGCGCCTCGGTCAGGAGCAACGCACGTCCCTCGCGCGCATAGCCCACCCGCTTCGGAATTCCCGCCAGGAACGGCACCAGCGCCGACTTGATCGAGTTCGGCAGCAGGATGGCGAGGTGGTAATTCTCTCCGCGCAGCCGGCGCGACAAGCGCCAGCGGGCGAAGAGCGCAAGGTCGCCCGGCGCGTAGGGCGTCGGTAGGGCGGTGCGGACCTCCGGCATGAAGGGCGCCAGGTCTGCTGTCCCGGGCGGCGCCAGCATGTCGATCGCGGCCTTGGGATAGAGCCGGCGCAGCAACCGCGTCAGCGGCTCGGCCAGGACCATGTCGCCGACGGTGATGGGCGCCACGATCAGAATTCTTTCGGGAGCGACGACAGGCCTGGCGGTCGCGGCCTTGGCGCGCCCGATCCGGGGGCTCTGCGACGGTGAGGTCATAACCCGCCGGATCCCCGTGGCAGGATCGGCAGCCCT
This sequence comes from Hypericibacter sp., assembly GCF_050729195.1. Lineage (NCBI taxonomy): Bacteria > Pseudomonadati > Pseudomonadota > Alphaproteobacteria > Rhodospirillales > Dongiaceae > Hypericibacter > Hypericibacter sp. The sequence continues at coordinate 10,212 of NZ_JBOHKS010000018.1, read as the reverse complement.
GCGGTCCGCGGCCATCCGTCGAAGCCGTTGCCCTCGGGACGGCGCGCCGCCCCTGCCCTCACCGGTAGCGGTCCCCGGTCGAGAGATAATGACCGACATAATCGGCGATGCCCGCCTCCAGCGGGGCGAAGGGCCGGTCATAGCCGGCGGCCCGCAACCGCGTCAGGTCGGCGGCGGTCTCATATTGATAGAGCGGCCGCAAGGGCTGCGGCATCTCGATGAATTCGATGCGCGGCTCATGACCGACCGCGCTGAAGAGCGCGTTGGCCAGATCGAGGAAGGTGCGTGGGCTGCCGCTGCCGACATTGTAGATGCCGCTGGCCGTGCTGGCGGTGGAGAGCCACAGCAGCAGCTCGACGCAATCGCGCACAGTGACGAAATCCCGCTTCTGCGCGCCATGGGCATAGCCCTCGCGGTAGGAGCGGAACAGCTCGATGGCGAGGCCGTTGGCGACGCGCGGATAGTTGCGCGCGATCACGCTCTGCATCGGCCCCTTATGATATTCGTTGGGGCCATAGACATTGAAGAATTTTAGGCCGTACCAGCGCGGCGGCGTCGGTCGGCCGCTGCCCACCTGGGCCGCGACCCAACGGTCGAACAGATGCTTGCTCCAGCCATAGAGGTTGAGCGGCCGCAGCTTCGCCAGCGCCTCCGGTTCCCAGCTGTCGGAGAACCCGGCGGCGCCATCGCCGTAGGTCGCCGCCGAGGACGCGTAGATCAGCGGGCGCTCGGCCCGGCTGCACCAGTCCCACAGACTCCGCGAGAAGCTGTAATTGTTGGCGACCACGAGATCGGCGTCGGTCGCGGCGGTGTCGCTGATCGCGCCCAGATGCACCACCGCCTCGATCAGATGGCGGTTGCGATCGAGCCAGCCGAGGCATTGGTCCGGCGCGATCAGATCGACGATCTCATGCTTGGCGAGATTGCGCCATTTTTCGGCGGTGCCGAGATGATCGCAGACGGCCGCAGGCGTTCCCCGCTCCGACAATGCCGCCACCAGATTGGAGCCGATGAAACCGGCGCCGCCGGTCACGAGAATCATTGATTGCGACCGAGCCGTTTGATCGTGGCGGTCGTGCTGTGGCCGACCACGAGGTCGACCAGCAGGACCTTGCCGCCATAGGCCTGGACGACATCGCCACCGACCACCTGGTCCGGGCGGTAATCGGCGCCTTTCACCAGCAGATCGGGGCGCAGCGCCTCGATCTGCTTGAGCGGCGTGTCCTCCTCGAAGATCACGACCATGTCGACGCTGGCGAGCGCCGCCAGCACGGTCGCGCGCATCTGTTCGTCCTGCACCGGGCGATCGGCCCCCTTGAGCCGGCGCACCGAAGCATCGCTGTTGAGCCCGACGATCAGCCGGTCGCAGGCCGCGCGCGACTTGGCCAGCAAGGTGACATGGCCCGGATGGATCAGGTCGAAGCAGCCATTGGTGAAGCCCACGCGCGAACCCGTCGCGCGCCAATGCTCGACCTGTCCCAAGGCCTGGGCCAGATCCATGATCTTGGCGTTGCTGGAGATACCGACCGCGCGTGCATGGAGCGCGCCGGTGACGTCCGCGGGATGCACCAGCGCCGTCCCGACCTTGCCCACCACGATGCCGCCGCAGAGATTGGCGAAACGCGCGGCAATATCCATCTCGAGCCCGGCCGCCAAAGCGAGGCCGAGGCTGGCGATCACCGTGTCGCCGGCACCCGAGACGTCGAACACCTCGCGCGCGTCGGCCGGCAGATGCAAGGGCACCCGGCCTTTGCGCATCAGTGTCATGCCCTGCTCGCCGCGGGTGATGAGCAGCGAGGGGATGCCGGTCTGGTCCATCAGATGGGTTCCGGTCATCACCGCCTCCGCCTCGTTGCCGCAGGCGATGCCAGCCGCGACAGCCGCTTCATGGCGGTTGGGCGTCAGGAGATCGACGCCGTGATAGCGGCGGAAGTCGCGCGACTTCGGGTCGGCGATCACGATCTTCCCGGCAGCCTTGGCCGCCGCCGCCACGCCGGCGATGACGCGGTCCGTGACCACACCCTTGGCGTAGTCGGACAGGATGACGAGATGGACGCGGCTCAGCACCGACTGCACCGCCGCGATCAGCGCCTGTTCCATGGGCCGGTTGGCCGGCGTCGATTTCTCGTGATCGACGCGCAGCAATTGCTGCCGGCCGGCGACGAAGCGGGTCTTGGTCGTGGTGGGCCGCGCGGAATCCTCGATCAGATGCGCCTCGATGCCGGGATCGGTGCGCAGCGCCGAGCTCAGCGCCGCACCATCCTCATCCAGCCCGACCAGCCCGATGAGAATGGCCTGACCGCCCAGGGCCGCGATGTTGCGCGCCACATTGGCGGCACCGCCGGCCATGCTGCGCTCGCCATCGGCGCGCAGGACCGCGACCGGGGCTTCCGGCGACATGCGCTCGACTGAGCCGTCGACATAGCGGTCGAGCATGACGTCGCCGACGACGAGGATGCGCATCTGCTGGAAACGCGGGAGATCGAGCCGGTCCAGCAGAGGGTCGTGATGCATGCCGCTCTCGGTCATACCAGCCCCAGATCCTGTTCCAGCGCCGCGCAGAGCATCTGCCCCAGCGTGATGTGCATTTCCTGAATTCGCGCGGTCACCGTCGAGGGCACCGCCAGGATGTGATCGCAATAATCCGCCAGCTTGTGCGGACCGGCGCCGGTCAGGGCCGCGGTCGCGATCCCCATGCTTCGCGCCATGGTGAAGGCCGCCAGCACATTGGGGCTGCGACCCGAGGTCGAGATGCCGAAGGCGAGATCGCCCTTGCGGCCCAGGGCCTCGAGCTGCCGGGCAAAGACCTTCTCGAAACCCAGATCGTTGCCGCCCGCGGTCAGGGCCGAGCTGTCGGTCGTGAGCGCGATCGCCGCGATCGGCTTGCGGTCGCGCGAATAGCGGATGGTGAGCTCGGTCGCGAGATGCTGGGCGTCGCCGGCGCTGCCGCCATTGCCGAAGAGGAGAATCTTGCCGCCGCCCTGGATGGTCGAGAGCCAGAGCTTGCGCATCGCGGCGAAGGGCGTCGCCAATCCGCCGCGGACGGCCTGCGCCACCGCCAGATGTTCCGCCAGTTCAGAGTCGAAGAGATCGCCGGCCATCGCCCCGTTCCCGGTCGCCATCGCCCCTTGGACTCGATGTCCCAATCCCCGGCGAACGGCCCTTGGCCGACCCTACCCTCGTGACCCCCGCGGCGGCAAGCGCAGGCGCGCTAACTGCCTTGCTTTCCAGCCTTTTTCAGAATCGCTCGACCCAGGGGCGAAGCTCGACCTCCCAGGTCCAGGCGCTGCGCGGCTGGCGATGGACATGAAGATAGGTATCGGCGATGGCGTCTGGATCGAGTCGCGACTCGCCGTCCGGGTCCTTCCCGATGCCGCCATCGATGACGAAATGGGCGACATGGATGTTCTTGGGCGCCAGCTCGCGCGCCATGCTCTGCGCCAAACCCCGCAGCGCGAACTTGCCCATCGCGAAGGGCGCCGACTGGGCATAGCCTTTCACGCTCGCCGAGGCGCCGGTGAAGAGGATGCTGCCATGGCCCTGCTTCAGCATGCGCTTGGCCGCGGCCTGCGCCACGAGGAAGCCGCCATAGGCGCTGACGATGATCGTCTGCTCGACCTCGACCGGATCCAGCTCGACGAAGGGCCCGCGGGTGCGCCGGCTCGCATTGTAGACGACCAGATCGACCCCGCCCAATTCCTGGTCGAGCGCATTGAACAACGCCGCGACGTCTTCGCGCCGGCCGGCATCGCATTGATAGGCCCGCGCGCCGGTTTCCTTGACCAGGCCGCCGAGCTTACCCACATCCCGCGCCGCCAGCGCGACCTCGACACCGTCATGCCGCAGGCGCCGCGCCAGGGAGGCACTCAAGCCGGCGCCCGCGCCGACGATCAAGGCACGCTCGGTCTTCGCCATGAGGATCTCCACTCGATGATTGCTGCCGGTAGGGAATCTGGGGTGGCGGACGGATTATCCAACCGCGCCGATAATGTGGGTAATGGCGCTGCCGGTCCGGCGCACCAGCTCGTAGAGATGCCCCATCGGCTCGAAGATCCGCCGATGCTCCGCCTCGTAGGATTGCGCCTCCTCGCTGCGATAGCTCGCCGGCTCGCCGAAGGCGGCCAGGTCGAACTGCTCCTCCACCATCGGGAAGATCCGGCGCAGGACGGCCACGGCGGAATCGATCTCCAGATGCAGGACCTTCGCCATCAACTGCTCCGGGGTGATCCCATGCCGGTCGGTGAAGGCCGGGATATGGGTCGAGAGCAGGAAGATCCGCTGTATCAGTGCGATCCGGATCGCATGCAGCAGATGGAGATCGCGCCGCATCGCGGCCGGCAGCAGCGGCTCGGCGGCGACGCCTTCCGGCCCCAGCCCCGCCACCACGTCCAGATAGTCGGCCTGCAGCACGCGGAAGATGCGCGTCAGCTTCTCATGGCTGCCCAGCCGCTCCAGATGGTCGGAGACCTGCCGCAGCTCGTCGCTATGGCCGACGCTCGAATGATGGGCCGCCTGCATCAGCCAGAGGCCCGGATCGAGCAGGTCGATATAGCCCTTCAACAGATCCGGATGGCTGAAAGCCATGGCCCAGCGCACCATCGCCATCAGATTGCGGAAGCGCGGGCTTTCGCGATAGAGCCGCTGGAAATGCTCGGGGTCCTTCCGGATCGCCTGGCCGACGCCGCCCAGCGTGTTCGCCATCAGGCCCAGCTGCTGCAGGATGCTGTTATGCGGGATCGCCCGCATCTGGGTCGGATGGACCAGATCCGGCCGCTGCGCGGTGCCCTCGGTCTCGCGGCGCATGGCGCGCGATCCCGCCGGGTAGAGCAGGCTCGGCCCGAAACTGTCGAGCAGGGTCGCGTAATTGCGGTCGCCCATCACGCGCTCGTTGAACTGGCGCACCGCGATGAAGAACTCGGTCACATAGTCGTAATCGGCGTAGAACGGATCGGCGCTCTTCTCCTCCGGCGTTTCGAGCGCGAACTCGACCATGCGCGCGACCGCGGCCAGGGACGCCGCGGGCGTCATGAAATAGAGCCAGCCATCGCCGCCCTGATAGCTCGTCTCCTGCTTGACCCGGATGCCCTTGGCGGCAAAGCGGCGCCGGCTCTCGGGCGAGGCGACATAGGCGAAGCGCTGGGCGAAGCCGTCATAATGGCAGCCGCGGCCGACCGACTCCCCGTGGGTGTCGAAGATCACCAGCTCGATATCGGTGAAGCCGCGCTCGGCCAACAGGTCGGCCAGACGCGAGCGCAGCAGCTCGACGGTGGCGGCGGTCACGGTCTGACCCAGATTGCGGCCGGCGTCGGAGAAACCGGTCTGGATGCAGAGCCGGCCGCGCTTGCGCAAATAGGCCGCGTAATGGGGATTGGCGAGAACGTCGTCGAGGATGCGCGGCGCGCGCTCGAAGGCCTTGATGGTCTCGAACAAGGGCGAGATGTCGATCCGGTCATCGACCCCGAACATCCGTGCATAATGGAGAGCGGTCAGGAGCGTGAAGGAGGTCTCGCATTCGGCGATCAGGAAGCGGATCGGCGTGGTCGCGTCGATATATTTGAGGAACTGCGCCACCAGCATGAAGAGCCGCTTGGCCGAGGCGCGCTCCGCCATCAACGAGCCGAAATTGATGCTGGCCGGCTTCACGTCGCTGAGCAGCGCATTGATCGCGGCATGGAAGCTGCGCCGGCGGCTCGGATCGTCGGGCGCGCCTTCCATCCCGATCTCGCGACGGATCGCATTGTGGAGCTGGGTGGCATTGAGCCGGACATGGATATGAGCCAGGCCCAACCCATGATTCAGCACCTCGGCCAGCAACACGGCGATCGCCGGTCGCGCGGTTTCCGGCGCCGAGACGAGCGCCTGCTCGAGCCCGGCCGCGATCTCGGCGGCGCTGACGAGACGGGTCTTACGGCCCTCATGCATCGTCCTGGCGACCGCCGCCAGACGGTCGCGCGCGCCCTTCGGGTCGCCCGACGCCGTCTCGAAGATCTCGATCTCCCGATCCATCTCGTCGGCAGCCACCGCCAGGCGCTTCGTGAGGCTGGAGAAAGCGCTGCGGGTCGACCCGTCGACCAGCGGCGCGATCTCGGTCAACCGGTCGCGGTAGTAGCGGACCTGCATCGCCGCCAGCTTAAGCCGCTTGTAGAAACTGTCGTTCCAGGGAATGTCGGCGCGGCCATCGAGATCGAACCCGACCCAGCTCGCCACCGTCAGCAACCGCGGACGTAGCTCCATCCAGCGATCGGGATAGAGCTCGCCCGCGACCGCAAAGGCCGCCTCATAGAGCTGCGACAGCGCGGTGCGGATATTCTCCAGCACCTCGAGCGAAAGATTATGCTCGGCCTTGAGGTCGATGCCGGGCTCGGGCCGATGCTCGGCCTCGATCACGCGGCGCGCCAGACGCTGGCGTTCGGCGGGGTTCAATTTCTCGCCGGTCGCGTCGGCATCGAGCGCCAGCGCCGCCAGCGCGCGCTCGATCCGGAAGGCGAGCCCGAAGGTCGGATGGGCGGTGATGACGATCCCATAGACCTCGCGCTCGACGGTCGCGCGAAACCGCTCGAAAGAAACCGGCTTGCCGGCGCGGTCGAAACCCAGCCGCCGGATCGAGGCCTCGATGGCCGCGCGATTGTTCGCCGGCTCGCCGTCGCCGACATAGCTGGCTAGGCGCCGCGCGCGCTCGGCGAAAGCATGGAGCGTCAGGCGCTGCAGCAGCTGTTCGATCAAGGCCGGCGATAGATCGAGATCGAGCCGCCGCAACAGGTCGAAGGCCAGGAGCTGGACCGGATTGCCGTAAGGATCGCGTTCGGTCTGGCGCTCGAATTCCTCCAGCGCGGCACCGAGTTCCGCATGGAGACGGGCGAGGTCCGCCGCTGGCGCCGGGGAAAAACGCATGACGGCGGGTGCCAGAAGCGGGCTCGCGGCCCCGTCCAGCAAGGCGGACAGGATCCCCGATGAGGCTTCGGGAACCGGGTGTTCGACGGGATTTATGGTCTTCTGGCGCTCCAGCAACTCTCCGCCCCTTCCCCGAGTGTCGCCGGCGGAACCCGCGCGGCGCTTGAGATGATGATCCTACGCCGCCCGGATGGCGGTTCATCAACGACCGCGAGTTGCAGCCGCGCGACGCCGATTCCTGCCCCTTCGGTCCGGTCCCCGCCCCGGTGGGTCAAAAAGGCCGCTCCTTACCATCTTGACATACCCTATCTAATGAGTAGAGTTATGTCATCATGCTGTCGCACCGAGCGAAATATGCCCTGCGGGCACTCCAGTACCTGGCCCAGCAGGAGCCTGGCGAAGCCATCCTGATTTCCGAGATTGCGGAACGTCAGGCGGTGCCGAAGAAGTTCCTGGAGATCATCCTGGTCGAGCTGAAGCGCGCCTCCCTGGTCCGGAGCTTTCGCGGGCGCAATGGCGGCTACGCGCTGGCCAAGCCGGCCGATGCGATTTTCCTCGGCAATGTCATCCGCTTGATGGACGGTCCGCTGGCCGCCCTGCCCTGCGCCAGCCTGACGGCCTATCGCCGCTGCGACGATTGCCATGACGAGGCGAGCTGCCAGATCCGGCGTGTGTTCCGGAAGGTGCGCGACGCGACCGCCGCCATTCTCGACCGCACCACCCTCGCCGACATCGTGCGGGGCTCTTCGAATCAGCGCTCCCCCAAAGTTGCGGCTCTGCTCGATCTCGGGGCCGATATCTGATCGCCTGAAAAAAGCGCGGCGACGAGCCGCCCTTTTTTTGATTCTTAACACTACCAAAAGGATCGGGAAAACCGACCACGCCTGGACGCCGCAGACGAAACATGGAGGAAGGACTATGACCACTCGACGATCGATCCTGTCTCTTGCGTTCGCCGCGACCGTGGCGGCCGGCCTTGCCGGCGTGACCACCGCAGCCCATGCCGAAACCAAGCTTCTCAACGTCTCCTACGATCCCACCCGCGAGCTCTATAAGGCCTACAACGACCTCTTCGCCAAATATTGGAAGGCGCAGACCGGCGAAGACGTGACCATCGACACCTCCAATGGCGGCTCGGGCAAGCAGGCCCGCGCGGTCATCGACGGTCTCGAAGCCGATGTCGTGACGCTGGCGCTCGCCTATGACATCGATGCCATCGCCGACAAGTCGGGGCTGCTCGACAAGAACTGGCAATCGCGCCTGGACCACAACAGCGCGCCCTACACCTCAACCATCGTGTTCCTGGTGCGCAAGGGCAACCCGAAGGGGATCAAGGACTGGAACGACCTGATCAAGGGCGACGTCCAGGTCATCACGCCCAACCCGAAGACCTCGGGCGGCGCCCGCTGGAACTATCTCGCAGCCTGGGCCTATGCTTTGAAGCAGCCGGGCGGCAATGACGAGAGCGCCAAGACGTTCGTGGCCGAACTCTTCAAGCATGTGCCGGTGCTTGATACCGGTGCGCGCGGCGCCACCACCACCTTCGTGCAGCGCGGCATCGGCGACGTCCTCCTCGCCTGGGAGAACGAAGCCTTCCTCGCGCTGAAGGAGCTGGGCCCGGATCAGTTCGAGATCGTGGTCCCCAGCCTCAGCATCAAGGCCGAGCCGCCCGTGGCCGTCGTCGACAAGGTCGTCGACAAGCACGGAACCCGGAAAGTTGCCGAGGCTTATTTGAAGTATCTCTATTCGCCGGAGGCGCAGGAGCTGGTGGCCGAGAACTACTACCGTCCGACCGATCCGACCGTCGCGGCCAAGCACAAGGCCGACTTCCCGGACATCCCACTCGTCACCATCGACGATTTCGGCGGCTGGGCCAAAGCCCAGGCGACGCACTTCGCCGATGGCGGCGTGTTCGATCAGATCTACACCCCGACGCAATGAAGCCAGCCAGCTCCTTTCTCGGGGTGCGATGGCGTCAGCCGAGCGTGTTGCCGGGTTTCGGTCTCACGCTCGGCTTTACCATTTTCTACCTCAGCATCATCGTTCTGATTCCGCTGGCCGCACTCCTGCTGCGGCCGGCGGAGCTCGGCTGGTCGGGCTTCTGGCACACGGTCACGGCGCCCCGCGTGCTGGCCGCCCTGCGGCTCAGCTTCGGGGCCGCCCTCATCGGCGCCCTCATCAACGGCGTCTTCGGCCTCATCACCGCCTGGGTGCTGGTGCGCTACCGCTTCCCCTTCCGGCCGCTGGTGGATGCGCTGATCGACCTGCCCTTCGCGCTGCCGACCGCCGTCGCCGGCATCGCCCTCACCACGCTCTACGCGCCCAATGGCTGGATCGGCAGCCTGCTGGCGCCGCTCGGCATCAAGGTCGCCTTCACGCCGCTCGGCGTGGCGCTGGCGCTCACCTTCATCGGCCTGCCCTTCGTGGTGCGAACGGTGCAGCCGGTGCTCCAGGATCTCGAGCGCGAGATCGAGGAAGCCTCCGCCAGCCTGGGCGCGGGGCGCATCAAGACTTTCCGCTATGTGATCCTGCCGACGATCGCGCCGGCGCTCCTGACCGGCTTCGCGCTGGCCTTCGCGCGCGCCGTCGGCGAATACGGCTCGGTCATTTTCATCGCCGGCAACATGCCGATGAAATCCGAGATCGCGCCGTTGCTGATCGTCATCAAGCTCGAGCAATATGACTATGCGGGCGCCGCCGCGATCGCCGTGGTCATGCTCGCGGTCTCCTTCCTGATGCTGCTGGTCCTGAACCTGCTGCAGCGCTGGGCCCGCCGCCATGAAGAGGCTCGCTCGTGAACGCCGCCAAGCCGCCAGCGTCCGCCCGTCGCCGCCGCGATCCGACCACCGAACCGGGCTGGGTGCGCTGGCTCCTCGTTCTGATCGTGGTGGGCTACCTCCTTGCCATGCTGGTGCTGCCGACCGCCTCGGTCTTCATCGGCGCTCTCGCCAAGGGCATCGACGCCTATCTCTCGGCCATCAGCGACAAGGACGCGCTGGCCGCGGTCCGGCTGACGCTTCTGGTGGCGGCGATCGCGGTACCGCTCAATGTGGTGTTTGGCCTCTGCGCCGCCTGGGCCATCGCCAAGTTCGAGTTCCGCGGCAAGAGCCTGCTGATCACGTTCATCGACCTGCCCTTCTCGGTCTCGCCGGTCATCTCCGGCCTGATCTATGTGCTGCTCTATAGCGTCCATGGCTGGTTCGGCCCGACGCTCGAGGCGCTCGGCATCAAGGTCGTGTTCACGGCCACGGGCATCGTGCTCGCCACCATCTTCGTGACCTTCCCCTTTGTCGCCCGCGAGCTGATCCCGCTGATGCAGGA
>NZ_JBOHKS010000017.1:0-5834 GCF_050729195.1 Hypericibacter sp. | reverse complement strand
CTCGAACACCGTCGAGCCGTAGTTATAATTGTACAGATCGTCGTAGGCGCCACGGCCATCGTTGTTCTTGTCGGCCTTCTTGAACTGGCTGTTGATCTGCTTGATCAACTGGTCGCGCTGGACCTCGGTGGCGCCTGGCGAACCGCCGAGGTCCTGGACCAGCCCCTTGTTGAACTCGGCGGCGCTGACGGTGCCATCCTTGTCGGTGTCATAGGTGGCAAAGGGGGGGATGACCTCGTCGCTGGTGACGGTCCCGTCATGGTTCCGATCGAGTGTCTGGCGCGCAGCCTCGATCTCCGCGGCATCCAGCTTGCCGTCATGGTTGGTATCGAGCGTGTCGAACTGATGCAGGCCGGCCTGCAGCCATTCCTCCTGGGTCACGACATTGTCGTGATCGAGGTCGGCCTGGGTGAAGCTCGGGTAGGAGGGCGGCTGTGCGATGCTCGGTGTGCCGCAGCCTGAAAGCAGCAACAGCGCCATAAAACCCATGAACGCGGTCGCGCCCCTGCCGCCGCGTCGAACTTGCCTGGTCATTGCGATCTGTTCCCCTCTGCCCTGGCTTTCAGAATAGGGCAGCGGGCCCAAGACCGGCAATCCGGCTTTTCCCGGATCGATCGCTCAGGCGCCCGCGCCACCAGCGACCGCCCGTCCCGTCACCGCCCGCAGCCAGAAATAGCCGGTCACCGCGGAAACCAGCGACCCGGCGAACACGCCGAGCCGGATGGCCGTCGCATGCGCCAGATCGTCGAAGGCAAGCGAACCGATGAAGAGGCTCATGGTGAAGCCGATCCCGGCCAGCAACGACACCCCATAGAACGAGGCCCAGCTCAGCCCTTCGGGCTTGCGGCAGAGGCCGATTTTGACCGCGAGCCAGCCGATCCCGAAGACGCCAATCTGCTTGCCGACGAAGAGCCCAAGCGCGATCCCGACCGACAAGGGTGCCGTGAGATCGTCCGCCGTGACACCGGCAAAGGAGACGCCGGCATTGGCGAAGGCGAAGCTCGGCATGATGGCGAAGCTGACCCAGGGCAGCAGCATATGCTCGAGCCGCTCCAGCGGCGATTCCGTCTCGCCTCCTCCCGGCACTGCGCGGACCGGAATGAACATGGCGACCGCCACGCCGGCCAATGTCGCATGCACACCCGATTTGAGCACGCAGACCCAGATGAAGACGCCGATCAGGAGATAGGGCGCCAGGCGCCGCACACCGAACAGATTCAAACCCAGCAATCCCAGGAGACCCAGCCCGGCGAGCCCGAGCGAGACGAAGGAGAGATCGGCCGTATAGAAGACCGCGATGATGATGATGGCGCCTAGATCGTCGATGATCGCCAGCGCCAGCAGGAACACCTTGAGCGCTCCCGGCACCCGTGAGCCCAGCAGCGAGAGCACGCCCATCGCGAAGGCGATGTCGGTCGCAGTCGGAATGGCCCAGCCCCGGAGGGCCAGGGTGTCGTGGGCGTTCAGGAAATAATAGATGAGCGCCGGCACGATCATGCCGCCCAACGCGCAATAGCCGGGCAGCGAGGCCTTGTTCCAGGAGGACAGCTCACCGACCACGAGCTCGCGCTTGATCTCCAGCCCCATCAGCAGAAAGAAGACCGCCATCAGCCCGTCATTGACCCAGAGCAGCAGCGGCTTGGCGAGGATGAGCGCGCCGAATTGCAATGAGACCGGCAGGTTCAGCAAGGCGTCGTAGAACCTGTCCAGCGGCGAGTTGGCGATGATCATCGCCAGCACCGCGGTCGCCACCAGGATGATGCCGCTGGCCGCCTCGAGCTTCAGGAAATCCCGGATCATGCTGACCGGGGAAGACGGACTTGCCATGGCGGACCTTACCGATGTTCAGGGGTGGGCGGCGCATCCGCCGCGTTGGGTAGCCGCCCGCGCCGATGATAATGCACGCGGTCCGGCGAGGTCGTGCCGCCGGTGACGATGAAGGCCATCGCCTGATCGACGGTCCAGTCGGTGAAGACGATGTCCTTGACCGGGACGAGCTCGACATAGCCCGAGGTCGGGTTGGGCGATGTCGGCACATAAACCGCGGCCAGCTCCTCGCCGCTGTCGGCATCGAGGATGATTTTGGTGACGAGCCCGACCGCCTTCATGTCCGAGGACGGAAAGTCGATCAGCACGACCTGCTGGCCCTTCGCGCCGGTCTGGTCGATCACGGTCAGCAATCGCTTGATGCTGCGATAGATCGTCTCGACGAAGGGAATGCGGCCGATCAGATACTCGAAAAAGTGAATGATGCGCCGACCGAACACCTTGGTCGCGGCCCATCCCAGCAGATAGAGAAACAGCAGAACGATCACGATCGCCGCGATCGACTGGACGGTCGGGTCCAGAAGCCAGCGCGACAGGAACGGATAGCGCTGGCTGATGCCGAGCGCCAGCGCGTTGGCCCAAGGTCGCCCCACTCGCGACAGATTTTCGAACAGAAACTCGAGGATGATCCAGGTGACCGTCAGAGGGGCGGCGGTCAGGAGACCGACGATCAGATAGCGCCCCGTCGACCGGATCGGTTTCTTCGGCGTCATCGGTCCGAATCTTTTCCTTCAGAGGCGCGCCCCGGCTCTGGGAACGAACGGCGCCCGAGTCGGGAGTCTAGACCCCGCCGCCGGGCGGGAAAACCCTCGATCGGATGCGGTGGCGCTGTGCCCAGTTCAGCGCGGCTTGGCCCGAATCATCTTGATGATGCCGGAGAAGTCGGTGCCGCCCTCGCCCGCTTTCGCGAAGGCCTCGTAAAGCAGCGTGGCCTGATAGCCCAGCGCGGTGTCGACGCCCGCCTGCATGGCCGCCTCCTGCGAGAGCGACAGGTCCTTCAGCATCAGTTCGGCGGCAAAACCCGGCTTGTAGTCGCGATTGGCCGGCGAGGCGGGCACGGGACCGGGGACCGGACAGTAACTGGTGAGCGACCAGCATTGGCCCGAGGATTTGGAGGAGACGTCGAAGAGCTTCTGCGCATCGAGCCCGAGCTTCTCCGCCAGCACGAAGGCTTCGCCCACGGCGATCATCGAGATGCCGAGGATCATGTTGTTGCAGATTTTGGCCGCCTGTCCGGTGCCGGCGGCGCCCGTATGGACGACGGTCCGGCCCATCTTCTCGAGGATGGGCCGGGCGCGCTCGAAGCCCTCGGCCGGCCCGCCGACCATGAAGGTCAGCGTCCCCGCCTCGGCGCCGCCGGTTCCGCCCGAGACCGGCGCGTCCAGCATCGTCTTGCCATTGTTCTGCGCCGACCGCGCCACGTCGCGCGCTGTCTTCACGTCGATGGTGGAGCAGTCGATCAGCAAGGTGCCGGGTTTCGTGGCCGCGATGATGCCTTCATCGCCCAGATAGACGCTCGCCACATGCTTGCCGGCCGGGAGCATGGTGATGACGATATCGCCCTTGGCGGCTGCATCGACGGCCGAGCCCGCGGCCTCGGCGCCGGCCGCCACGATCGCTTCCAGCGAAGACGCGACGACATCGAAGGCATGAAGCTTGAAGCCTGCCTTCAGCAGGTTCCGGGCCATGGGGCCGCCCATATTGCCGGTGCCGATGAAACCGATACTGGTCATGGGGGCCTCCCTTGTTCGTCGTCAGTTGAGATCGAGCGGTGGGCCCGCCGCCGGCTCGAAATAACGGGCCAGGGTCTCGTCGTCCACCGCGTCCAGCCGCGCGGGATTCCAGCGCGGCTTGTTGTCCTTCTCGACGATCAGCGCGCGGATGCCCTCGGCGAAATCGGAATGCTCGTCCATGCGGCTGACGATGTTCCATTCCATGCGCACGCCATCCTCGAAGCTCTTGCGGCGGCCCTCGCGCATCAGGCGGAAGGTGAGAGCGAGCGCGGTCGGCGACCGGTTCGCCAGGGTGGCGAGCGTCGTCTTTGCAAACTCGCTGGCGTCCTCCTCGAGACTTCTCATCACGTCGCGGAGCGTCGGTTGCCCGAAATGGCGGTCGATCTCGGCCCGCTGGGCGAGGATCGGCGCCGGCCCGGGCACCTGCCGGTAACGGTCGAGCACCGCATCGATGCCGTCCTTTCCGCTCGCCAGCGCCTCCTCGGCGCGGTCGAGATCGGCGCGCCGGAGATGATGCGTCCCAAAGCCGACCGCCATCGCATCAGCCGTTCCCAGCCGCGTGCCGGTCAGGCCGAGAAAAAGCCCGATCTCGCCCGGCATGCGCGGCAGCACATAGGAAGCGCCGACATCGGGCACCAGCCCGATCGCCGTTTCCGGCATGGCGAAGACCACATGCTCGGTGACGATCCGGTGGCTGCCATGGACGGAGACCCCGACGCCGCCGCCCATGACGATGCCGTCGACGAACGCGATATAGGGCTTCGGAAAATGCCGGATCAGGGCATTGAGGCGATATTCGTCGCGCCAGTATTGGTGCATGAAGGCAGCGCCCTTCTCCGGGAACTGGCGGACGTCGCCGCCGGCGCAGAAGGCCCGCTCCCCTGCCTGGCGGATGATGACCGCATCGACACCGCTATCGCGCGACCACTCGCGCAAGGCCGCTTCGATCGCCAGCGACATCCCGTGGGTGAGCGCGTTCAGCGCCTTCAGCCGGTCGAGGAGGATCTCTCCCAGCCGGCCCTTCCGGGTCAGGACGACGTCGTTCTGCTGCATCGTCAGGCCAGGGCCAACCCCTGCATCAGGCGCCGCGCGATGATGACGCGCATGATCTCGTTGGTGCCTTCGAGGATCTGATGGACGCGCACATCGCGCAGGAAGCGCTCGATCGGATAATCCTTGAGATAGCCATAGCCGCCATGGAGCTGCAGCGCCTCGTTGCAGATGGCAAAACCGGCGTCGGTGGCGAAGCGCTTGGCCATGGCGCTGTAGATGGTGGCCTCGGGATCCTTCGCGTCGAGCCGGGCGGCGGCGCTGCGGATCATGAGCCGCGCCGCCTCGAGCTCGGTCGCCATGTCGGCAAGCTTGAACTGGATCGACTGGAACTCGTTCAGGGCATGGCCGAACTGCTTGCGGCTGGCGACATGGTCCCGAGCCAGCTCCAGGCAGGTCCTGGCCGCGCCCAGCGAGCAGGCGCCGATATTGATGCGCCCGCCATCGAGCCCGCCCATGGCGATGGAGAAGCCCTGCCCCTCCTCGCCCAGCCGGTTGGCGACCGGCACGCGGGCATTCTCGAAGATGAGCATGGCGGTCGGCTGCGAGTTCCAGCCCAGCTTGCGCTCCTGCTTGCCGAAGGAAAGGCCGGGCGTGCCCTTCTCGATCACCAGGCAGGAGATGCCCTTGGGCCCGTCCACGCCGGTGCGCACCATGCAAACATAGAGATCGGAACGGTCGGCGCCCGAGATGAAGGCCTTGCTGCCGTTCAGCAGATAGTGATCGCCCTCGCGCACGGCCTTGGTCTTGAGCGCCGCCGCATCCGAGCCCGAGCCCGGCTCCGTCAGGCAGTAGCTGGCGATCTTCGCCATGCGGGTCATGTCGGGCAGATATCGCCGGCGCTGCTCCGGCGAGCCGAAACGGTCGACCATCCAGCTCGCCATGTTGTGGATCGAGAGGAAGGCCGCCGTCGAGACGCAGGCCGCCGACAGCTCCTCGAAGACGAGGGCCGCGGCCAGGCGGTTGAGGCCGGAGCCCCCGAACTCCTCGCCCACATAGATCGCGGCCAGGCCCAGGGCCGCCGCTTCCCGGAGCTCGTCGACGGGAAAGATCTTCTGCTCGTCCCAGCGCGCGGCATGGGGCGCCAAGCGGGTTCGCGCGAAGTTCCGCGCAGTCTCCTGGACGGCCTTGAGATCCTCGGTCAGCGCGATGTCCATGAATGCCTCTTCCGGGGCCGGCGCGACCGGCCCGATATTGCGATCGCGAAGAGATGATATCCTGCCG
>NZ_JBOHKS010000016.1:0-5753 GCF_050729195.1 Hypericibacter sp. | reverse complement strand
CTTGCGGCTCTCCGGCCAGGCGATCGAGGGGTCCTCGATCTTGTCGCCCGTCTCGGCGATCTGTGCATACCAGTCGAAGACGATCGGCCCCTGGGCGAGGCGCTGGACGATCTCCTTCTGGAGATAGTTCGGTCCTTCGGCCTTGAGCTCGTCCGGGGTCAAGTAATGCTCGCCCGCGCGCGGTACGTAGCGGTAGCGCACGAAGACCGACTTGCCCTTGGCATTGGTCCATTTGAAGGAGTTGATCCCGAAGTAGGTCGCCTGCGCATAGGAGGCGGGCGTGGTCAGGCTCTTGACGAAGGCCATGGCGATCGGATGCGAGCCCAGGAACTGCTCGACCGGATTGGGATGCGCCACGTCTGGCCCGCTGGCGCCGACCGCGCGCAGGAAGGCCGCGAACTCGTCGCTGGTCGCCACGATGAAGCCGTTATGCTGGTCGCTCGCCAGATCATAATCCATGCCGTCCTTGGCCCTGATCTTGATCGCGAGGCCGCAAGGGGGCGCCGCGCCGCTGGTGTCCGGGATATCGGGGATGCCGGCGAAGTCGGAAAAGCGAACCGTGATCGGCAGGGTATCACCGGCGAAGATCGGCGCCAGGGTCAGGATCTTCGCCTCGGGCGAGGGCGTGAAGGTGCCCTCGAACATGATGCCTTTGCTGTGCACCGCACGCACATGATGCTGGCCGAAGGCGGCGTGCAGCGCGTTGACGAGATCGTGCGGCGACTGGTTGGGCGGGATGGTGCTGCCTGCGAGCGCCGCTCCGGACAGCGCTGCCGCCAGCGCAAGGCCCGCGCCCACGCGCCAGGCGCCACGCGTGACAGCGAAATGACGATTATGAATATGCGCGATTGCGACCAAGACAGCTCCCCCTGTGATGATCCGAGACCGTTCTGCGGCACAGATGTCGTCCGGATTTGGAAAAGCGGTCTTTTCCATTCCGGTCATTTCTTGTCTGATTCGGCCAGATTAAATTCCAGTATTCTCCGGTGGGCGGGGCGTTTCTTATGTGCCGCGCTCGCTGATCGCTTCGCTCACGAAGTCGATGAAGGCGCGCACCTTCGCCGCCGGGAGATGGCCCGAAGGGGAGAGAGCGTAAAGCGGAAACACCTGGCCGGACCAGTCCGGCAGAAGCTCGATCAGGCGGCCCTTCTCGAGCAGATCCCGGACGCCGATGGCCTTGATCCGGGCGATGCCGACGCCGGCGAGGCAGGCCCCCAGCAGCGTGCCGACCTCCGTGACCATGAGGCGGCCCGTGGTCTTGACCGTCTCGGTCTTGCGTCCCTGCCGGTACTCCCACTCGACCAGCGGCTCACCCGTCAGCGAGTTGCGGACCTGGATGCAGTCATGATGAGCGAGGTCGGCGGGCGTTGCCGGCCGTCCCCGCCTCTTCACATAGGCGGGCGAGGCCACCGTCACGGTATGGGTCTCGAGCAGCTTGCGGGCGACCAGCGAGGAAGAGGGCGGCTGGCCGAAACGCACGGCGATGTCGAAGCCCTCGCCGACGAGGTCGCCCAGCTGATCGCGCCCGACCAGCTCCAGCGAAATTTCCGGATAGCGCTTCAGGAAGCGGTCGGTGTGAGGGGCCAGCATCAGGCTCGAGAAGAAGGCATCCACATTCACCCGCAGGCGGCCCCGGACCACCGTCGCGGATCCCGCCGTCTGGGTGAAGGCATCCTCGATCCCCGACAGCAAAGGGCCGATCTCGCCATAGAGGCGCCGTCCCTCGTCGGTCAGGGCGACCGAGCGCGTCGTCCGGTCCAGCAGCCGCACGCCGACGCTGGCTTCGAGCCGTGCGACCGCCCGGCTCACGCCCGAGGGCGACAGCCCCAGCGCGTCGGCGGCGCGCGCGAAGCTGCCGCCTTCGACGATCGCCGCCAGCACCCCGACATTCGCCACCAGCCGTCCGTCGAAGGCCATGGTCCGGCCCCCTTCTTTTGATGAGTTTATGTCATCAATGATATGACATAAGCACACTTCAAGCAATGACCGTCCGTGTCTATCTCCTGGCCATCGGGAAACGGAACCCAAGGAGACGGATCATGTATGCGATCACGGGAATCACCGGCCAGGTCGGCGGCGCGCTGGCAACGGCACTGCTCGAGGCCCACCAACCGGTCCGCGCCGTTCTGCGCGACGCCGCGAAGGGGCGATCTTGGGCCGAGAAGGGCTGCGAGATTGCGCTGGCGGAAATGACCGATGCGACGGCTCTCACCGCCGCCTTCGAGGGCGCCGACGGCGTCTTCATCCTGCCGCCCTCCGAGTTCGATCCCGCGCCCGGCTTCCCCGAGGCCCGCGCTGTCATCGCTGCCGTCAAGGCGGCCCTCGAGGCGGCGCGTCCGCGAAAAGTCGTCTGCCTCTCGACGATCGGCGCGCAGGCCGAGCAGCCGAACCTGCTCACCCAGCGCACGCTGCTGGAGCAGGCTTTGCGCGGGCTGTCGATCCCCGTGACCCTCCTGCGGCCGGCCTGGTTCATGGAGAATTTCGCCTGGGATGTCGCCTCGGCGCGTGACCAGGGCGTTCTGCCGAGCTTCCTCCAGCCGCTCGACAAGCCGGTGGCGATGATCGCGACCGCGGATATCGGCCGCGTCGCGGCGGAGCTCCTGCGGCAGGAATGGGAAGGACTTCGTGTGGTCGAGCTGGAAGCGGCGCGTCGCTACAGTCCCGACGCCGCCGCCGCGACCTTCGCGAAGATCCTGGGCCGCCCGGTCCGCGCCGAGGCCGTTCCGCGCGAGAGCTGGGGCGGCCTGTTCAAGGCGCAGGGCATGACGGACCCGATCCCGCGCATCCAGATGCTCGACGGCTTCAATGAGGGCTGGATCGAGTTCGAGCGCGGCGAGGCCGGAGCGGTGAAGGGCAAGGTCACGCTGGAGGCGGTGCTGCGGGGGCTGATCGGCAAGGCGTGAAAGATGAATTAGCGGCGACATGCCTTGCATCGCCGGCCGGTCCGCCCAGCTAATGGAGGGGCAAATCGAAAAGGACCGGTCCATGGACACCGAGCAGAAACCGATCAAGTCGGGCTATGGCGCGCAAACGACCGCCGAGGAGGTTGCCGCCGGCATCGACCTCCAGGGCAAGCTTGTCGTCGTCACCGGCGGTTATGCCGGGATCGGCCTCGAGACCGTGCGGGTCCTGTCGAAGGGCGGCGCCGCCATCGTCGTCGGCGCGCGCGACATGAAGAAGGCCGGCGCCGCGCTGGCGAATATCGGGAATGTCGAGCTCCTGCCGCTCGATCTTGCCGAGCCGGATTCGATCGACCGGTTTTCCGACCGGGTTCTCGGCGCACACAAGACCATCCAGATCCTCATCGACAATGCGGGCATCATGGCGATACCGCTGACGCGGGACGCCCGCGGCTATGAGATGCAGTTCGCGGTCAATCATCTGGGACATTTCCAGCTGACGGCGCGGTTGTGGGACGCGCTCAAGCGCGCCGGGCGGTCGCGAATCGTGGCGTTGTCATCGTTCGGTCATCGGCGCAGTCCCGTCCATCTCGACGACCCGAACTTCGAGCGCCGGCCCTATGACAAATGGATGGGCTATGGGCAGTCGAAGACGGCGAACGTCCTGTTCGCGCTCGAGGCCGACCGGCGCGGGAAGGCGGACGGCATCCGCGCCTTCGCGCTTCATCCCGGCCGCATTCCCGGCACCGATCTGGGGCGCCACATGACCGAAGAAGATCTGAGGGCGGTCGGCGTCACGCGCGAGAACGGCGTCTTCAAAGGGCCCAATCTCAAGACGATCGAGCAGGGTGCTGCGACCACTGTCTGGTGCGCCGTGAGTCCCCAGCTCGAGGGCAAGGGTGGCGTCTATTGCGCGGACTGCGATATCTCGGCCGTGATTCCGGATGACGGCCAGGACTCCGCCGGCGTGCTGCGCTGGGCCATCGACAAGACGGCCGCGCGGGCCCTGTGGGATCTCAGCGAGAAACTCACCGCCTAGCTTGCCTCGGGAGGGGCCATCCGGCGCCCCTTCTCGGAGAGGCTGCGAAAAGTGATCGACCAGCGGATCGCATCCATGGCGGCGATGCTGTGCTCCCACTCGTGCCGGACCTCGCCCGTCAGATGATAGAGCGAGCGTGGCGCCAGCGCTGCCGACGCCCGATCGAAACCGCCCGCCCGGCGCCGCCGGAACCGCATCACCGCCGGCTGGCCAAGCGAGATCCCGAGCACATGCTCGAAGACCGGGCGGTCGCGATGCCAGCCGATCCCGGCGCCAGGATCGTAGCGAGTCAACAGGGCTTGAACGAGCGCGTCCGCGGGGAGGCCCGCTAAGTATGCGGCCTTTTCGCGCAGCGGCCGCAATTCGGTTAGGATCTCCAGTCTGGGTACAATACCTCGCCATCTGGACCGAGGAGTTGGATCTGCACCCGTTCTCCGAGCGTCTCTGAGGAGGCCGAAAATGCCAGCACAACCGGTGCCCGAACGGCTCAACGCGGATTTCTCCCAACGCGTCGTGATCGTGACCGACAAATTGACCTGGCTTCCCTCACCGCAAGCCGGCGTCGAACGTCGCATGCTCGATCGGGTCGGGGGCGAGGTCGCCCGGGCGACCTCCATCGTGCGCTATGAACCGGCAAGCCAATTCCCGGAACATGGCCACGCCCTGGGCGAGGAGTTCCTGGTGCTCGATGGCGTATTCTCCGACGAGCATGGCGATTGCCCGAAGGGCACCTATGTCCGCAATCCGCCGGGGAGCCACCACTCGCCACGCACCAAGCCCGGCTGCCTCATCTTCGTCAAGCTGAGGCAGATGCTTTCCACCGAACATAAGCATGTCGTCATCGATACGACCGCATCGGCCTGGCGGCAGGGCGACGTCGAGGGGCATACCAAGCTCAGCCTCTATGTCGGAGAGGGTGAGCAGGTGACGATGGAGCGGCTTCGCGCCGGGGTCGAGCTTCCTGAAGCGCCGTGCTCGGGCGGCGAGGAGATATTGGTGCTCTCCGGCGATCTCGGCGATGATCATGGGACTCACGGCCCCAGGACCTGGGTTCGAAATCCGGCTGGCCATCGGCGCCGTCTCTTATCGCGGCGGGGGGCCACCTATTGGGTGAAGCGGGGACATTTGAAGGCATGACAGCCATTCTGTCAGGACCGAAGCCGCGATCCGAAACCGCCGAGCAGATTCTGGAAGTCGCCGAGACGCTGATCCAGACCCGCAGCTACAGCGCATTCAGCTATCAGGATATCGCCGACGCGCTCGGGATCCGGAAGGCCAGCATTCACTATCATTTCGCGTCCAAGGCCGATCTGGGCGCGGCCGTCATCGATCGCTATGCCGAGCGATTTGGCAAAGCGCTGGCCTCGATGGAGCGGGACCCGTCGGTGTCATCGGTGGCCCTGCTCGACTTCTATATCGAGCCCTATCTGCAGTTCGCCAGGACGCCAGACCGCGTGTGCCTGTGCGGCGCCCTGGCGGGCGAGATTCCGACCCTGCCGCCAGAGATGCGGATGCGGGTGGATCAGTTCTTCAAGGCTCATCACGCCTGGCTGGCCGGAATCCTGGAGCGTGGCGTCGCCCGCAACGAATTCACACTGCCGGCATCGCCAGCCAAGACGGCCCGGCTGGTGTTCGGTGCCCTGCAGGGCGCGTTGCTCGTCAAGCGGACGACAGGCGACACCTCGCAGATGAAGGACGTCGTCACCGTGCTGAAGTCGCAACTTTCGAACCTCGTAACGGCCGGCCGCCATCCGGCTGTAAGGAAAGGCGACATCAGACGCAACGTGAAATCCAGGATGTGATCGGTCGCCGGC
>NZ_JBOHKS010000015.1:0-10116 GCF_050729195.1 Hypericibacter sp. | reverse complement strand
CCAGGTCGTGGTCAGATTCGGCGGCGACGGGTCTTCAGGCGATAGCCTGACTCGCAAAGTGATCGAGCGGGTTCAGGCGGAAGGCACCTGTTTTGCAGAGGGCGCCCGGTGGAAAGGCCGCTGGATCATGCGCCTCTCCGTCAGCTCCTGGTACACCGCCGAGGCCGATGCCGACCGCGCTGTCGCCGCGATCGTCGGCGCCTGGCGCGCGATCCGGGCGGGCGAAGCCTGACGCCGTTCCAAGCCCTCGAGCGTCAGTGGTGGTAGTGGTGATAGCCGCCACCGCCGCCATTGCCGAAGAAGAAGGTGAAGCGCGGCCCCCAATAGGGCGCCGGGTAGTAATAGCGGGGGTAGGGGCGCGGATAGTAATAGGCGTAAGGCGCGTAATAGGGATAGGGCGGCGGGTAGTAATAGGAGGGCGGCGGATAGGCATAGACCGGCGCCGGAACAGGCGCAGGGGCCGGCTCGTAATAGGCCGTCTGCGGCTGGGGCGCCGGAAGCGGCGGCGCCATGGTGATCGAGGTCTTGTTGCCGCTCGTCGCCATGCATTGCTGATAGGCAAGGTCGTAACGCTGCTGCACATTGCCGGCCGCTTCGTTGGCGTTACCGATGCCCACGGCCGATCCCGTCAACAGACCGGCCCCGCCGCCGATGGCGGCACCGGCCGCGGGATTGCCCGCCGCAGCACCGATCAGCGCGCCCGCGGCAGCCCCGACCACCGTGCCGACGGCAGCGGTGGCGACACCCGTCTGATTGGCGGTGGCTCCCGGTGACGCGCCGATCCGCTGTCCGGCGAATTGCCTGCAGACGATGTCGTCCTGGTTGAACTGGCTCAGGGTTTTGCCGTCGCCCGGCATGACGGGGAGACTGGGCCCCACCGGAGCCTCGGAGGCGCAGGCGCCCAGGCTCAGCAGGCAGGCAACGGCGATGACAAACCGGATAGGGGAGAAAGCGTGACGCATGGCAGGGTTACTCGTGGTGAAGGCATAGTTCCACCCTGACCTACACGGCCTTGCCAGTTGAATCCTGCGTTGTTACAGAAAATTTCTTCCACCGACGGGCCGATTCAGTCGAGACCTGTCGCGCCGCCTTCCCGCCTGAATGCGGTTCAACCAATCAATGAACTCTGCGATGCAACCCATCGGATTGGGGAACTGCGAAACACTCGATGCCAAAATCCAGTTGCAGATCGGCCATCTTTACGAGCGTGTCGACAGGCACATGATCTCCGAGATACCCATCCCCCAGGAACTGCACAATGATCTCGGTTTCCCCGCCCGTGGCGCGCAGGCCGGTCAGAAATGATCTGTGGGGCAGCAGAAGGTCGACAAGCAGCGTCACCTTCTCCGCAAACCACTGTTCAGTCAGCTTGTAGCGGATCGAATGCCGCCATGCGGTGCGTTCATATGTACCGCCTAGGAGTTTTCCGCTCGGCGCTCTTCTCGGTTCGCCAACACCGCGCACGATCAGAGGCTCGATCCCCAACGCGGCGGTAATCTCCGCGGGTTTCAGGGTCGGATGACGAATGAAGAGCTCGACATCGATCCGCCGGGGATCGCCCGCTTCGTCTTGTTCGCCGGCCATGACGCCTCCCGCTCTCGCCGTACCAACGGAAACTCAGTCGGATCATCAAAGCCTAAATCGCCGGCGGGACGAAGATCGTCTTGCCCTTCACCCTGATCTCCACATCGACCGCGTAGGTCTTCAGCGTCTTCGCGTTGATCTCGACACCAAGGCCGGGGGCGTCGGGGATCTCGATCTCGCCCTTGGCGTTCGGCGCGAGGCGCGTCGCGGTGAGTTCGCTGGCGAGACGGCTGAGCTGGGTCGGATATTCGCAGATCCAACTGTCCTTCATCCCGGCATAGGGCTGGAGCGAGGCGCTGAGTGCCAGGTTGGAAGTGAAGGTGTGATTGACGTAGGTCACACCCTTCTTCGCGGCATAGTCGGCGACCTGCTTGGCCGGCCCCAGTCCGCCGATGCGGCCGCAATCGATCTGGATGAATCCGACATGGCCGTAATCGATCAGATGCTCGGCCATGTAACGGTTATGGGCCGCTTCGCCGCCGGCGAGCTTCACCGCACCGCTTTGCGCGGCGAGCTTGCCATAGGCCTCGTACGAGAATCCGCCGAACGGTTCCTCGAGCCAGGTCACCTTGTTGGCATTGAGCGAGGCCAGGCGCTGGGAAGCGGCCTCGACATCGTCGGCGAAAATCTGGCCCGCATCGATTAGCAGGATTCCGTCGGCGCCCAATCCCTCCCGCGCGGCTTCGACCTGAGCGATGTCGCCTTCCAGATTGTCGCCATAGGGTGCCCAGCCGAATTTGGCAGCCCTGAATCCCTTCGCCCGGATCTCGCGCGCACGTTCGAGCGTCTGTTGCGCGGTCGTGCCGAACAGCACCGAGGCGTAGGGTGTCTTGGGATAGGCCTTGATATGGCCCAGCAATTTCCATGACGGCTGGCCGCGGACATGGCCCAGCAGATCCCAGAGCGCCATCTCGATTCCGGACCAGGTGTGAGGCGCCTGCAGCAGATCCATGCTGTTGAAGGCGAGGGTGGCGGCCATGCGCTTGATGTCGTCCGGCCCGTCCAGCTTTTCGCCGAGGACCGAGGCCGAGACGGGACGGCAGGCGCCATGCGACATCGGGCAGACGAAGGCCGCGATCGAGGGCAGGGGAGCCGCCTCGCATTCACCCCATCCGATATATCCGCCGGCCGAGACGCGAACCACCAGCGCATCCTGGCTGCCATCTCCGGCCGTGGTGACGACGGGCATCGAGAGATAGAAGAAGTCGACGCTGTCAATTTTCATGGCTCGTTTTTCTCCGTCATGATCCGATTGGTTCAGGCGAGGTTGGGTGGTTCTCCGCCCGATCCCAATCCCTTGACCGCTATTCAATCTGACCGCAGAGTATCTTCCAAGATACTAGAGCAAAGTCCAGAATGCCGGAAATGTCCGGCGAAGGACCAGCCGATCGGTCGGGGGGCCGGATGAAATTGCTGCGAGATCGTGTCTGCGTCATCAGCGGTGCCGGGCAGGGCCTGGGCCGTGCGGTGGCGTTGGAGATGGCGGACGAGGGGGCGGCGGTCGTCCTGCTCGAACGCAATCCCGACACGCTGGCGCAGGTGGCCGCCAAGATCGCCGCCAAGGGCGGCAGCGCTCTGCCCTATGCGCTCGACGTCACCGACTATGACGCCTATGGCCGCATCATCGCCGACGTGATCGCGAAGCGCGGGAAGATCGACGTCCTGGTCAACAATGCGGCGATCAATCCGCCCGCCAGGACGATCCTGGAGGACACGCTCGAGGATTGGCGCCGGACGATCCAGATCAATCTCGAGGCCATCTATATGGGCTCGAAGCTGGTGGCGCCGCATATGGCGAAGCGGAAGGAGGGGCGCATCATCAGCATCGCCTCGATCCAGGGCTTCGCCTCGAGCGGCACGGTCGGTGCCTATAACGCCGCCAAGGGCGGCATCATCGCCTTCACCAAGTCGATGGCGGTCGAGCTCGGGCCCTACGACATTCTCGTCAATGCCGTGGCGCCGGGATACATGTCGACGCCGATGTCGATCATCAACGGCGTCAACGAGACCGAGACGCCCGAATTCATCGACCTCTATGTGAAGAAGGGCCGGATACCGCTGCGCCGGACCGGTTATCCCGAAGATGTCTCCGGCACGGTGATCTTTCTCGCCTCGCCTTATTGCCGTTACATGACCGGCCAGTTGCTGGTCGTCGACGGCGGATTGATGAGCACGTTCTAGCGCCGTCGGATTCCAGCCGCGGGCGGACGCCAGGGTGGGGTCCGGTGGCGGAACTCGACATTGTGACAACTGCAGCCAACAGGGACGCCCGACCATGACAATGAACAACAATGGCTCCGACGGTTTCTCACGCCGCAAGCTTCTGCAGGGCAGTGCCGCCCTCGGTGCCGGTGCCGCGCTCAGCGGCCTGCTGCCCGCGCTCTCGGCACGGGCGGATGCGACGACCTTGAACATGTGGTGGTGGGGCGAGCAGGAGCTGCCGGGCCTCCAGGCTTTCCTCGATGACTCGGTCAAGAATTACTCGGCGGCGACCGTGAAGACGATGCTGCAGGACACGGCGGTCGTGATCTCCCAGTTCCAGACCGCCGCCGCCGCCGGCAACGCGCCCGACATCCAGTATCTCTGGAACGGCATCTACCACATGGAGAGCGTGTGGCTCGGCTATCTGAAGCCGCTCAACGGGCTGCTGAAGGAAGACGTGCTGAAGGCGTCGCAGCCGACGCTGCTGAGCCAATTCGGCAACAACACCTACCGCATGGGCTGGTATCCGCAGCCGATGATCTGGATCTACAACAAGGATCTCTTCGATAAGGCCGGCCTCAATGCCGACAGCCCGCCCAAGACCTGGGACGAGCTGCTCGCCGCCTGCGACAAGCTCAAGTCCAAGGGCATCGCGCCCCTCGGGGGCGGCATCCAGGACGGCTATTGGGGCGAATGGTTCTTCGGCCATGCGCTGGCCCAGAACATCGACAGCACCGGCGAAGCCATCGACCTCTTTACCGGCGTGCGGGACTTCAAGGATCCGAAATATTACGAGCAGTGGACGCGCCTCGAGGAGCTGAAGAAGCATGACTTCCTCAATCCCGACATGTCCTCGCTCGGGCTCTATCCCGGCATCGACCTGATCGTGGCGGGCAAGCTCGGCATGGGCGTGTCGGTGGGCGCGCGGGTGCCTGCCGACAGCAAGACCAGCAATGGGCGCATCGGCTGCATGGTCATGCCGACCTATGGCAAGGGCAAGATGGCCGGAAAGCCGATCCTCGATTCGCAAGGCCTCGGCATCTCCACCAACAGCAAGAATCCCGAGGCGGCCGCGGCCTTCCTCGAATATCTGCAGTCGCCCGAGCGGTTGCAGGTCTTCTGGGACAAGACCGGCTGGATCCCCGCCAACAGCAACTTCGACACCTCGATCATCAAGGACGAGGTGGTGAAGTCGATGTGGAAGAGCTGGGGGCAGTCCGAGAACATCCCCTATGTCTCCAACGTCGTGCCGGGCCAGTTCTACGACCAGGCGCTGCTCCCGACCGCCCAGCAGGTGGTGCAGGGCCAGATCACCGGCGAGCAGGCGGGCGAGCTCGCCGCCAAGGTCGCGGGCGAGTGGCGCGACTTCAATCCGGACATGGTCGAGAATTACAAGAAGTGGGCGAAGGACCTGTCCGCCTGAGCCATGATCGGGGACCCGCCCGCGGCGACGCGGGTCCGGGTCCCCGTCGGTTTCTGCCGATCGGGATGACCTCGAGCGCGCTTGCAGCGGGAAGACGATCAGGCAATGAAGCTCTCGCCCAAGTTCACGCCCTATCTCTACATCCTGCCGCTGGTCCTCCTGCTGGGATTCGTCTTCGGCTATCCGCTCGTCCGCATTTTCGAGTTCAGCTTCAAGAAAATCCGCGGCATCGACGGTCCCTGGGTCGGCTGGGAGAATTACCGGCTGATCCTGCATCAGGACCTGTTCTGGGAATCTGCGCTCCATAATCTGTTCCTGCTGATCGCCGTCCCGATCATGGTCGCCTGGGCGCTCCTGATCTCGATCGTGCTCTATGAGCGCGTCCGCGGCTGGAAGCTCTACCGGATCGTCCTGTTCCTGCCCTACATCCTGGCGATCCCCATCATCGCCGTCGTGATGAAGAAGATGTTCCAGTTCAGCGGGCCCGTGAACGAGGCGCTGCGCTGGTTGAGCCTGGACTTCATGGCGCTGGACTGGATCGGCTCGTCCGACGTCGCGCTCTGGACTGTGATGATCTTCATCATCTGGCGGGAATCGGCGCTCGGCATCATCCTCTTCCTGGCGCGGCTCCTGAGCCTCGACGAATCGCTGATCGAGGCGGCGAAGCTGGAAGGGGCGAACTGGTGGCAGCGGGCGCGCTATGTGCTGATCCCTCAGATGAAGACGGTGATCGAGTTCTATGTGGTCATCAGCGTGATCACGATGCTCTCTTCCGTCTTCTCCTATGTCTACATCATGGGCGGCGGGCGCGGCGGCCCCGGAACCTCCACCATGGTGCTGGAGCTCTATATCTTCAGCGCGCTCATCAAGATCAGCCTGCCGGGCATCGCCTCGGCGGTCTCCGTGCTCCTGTTCCTGGTCTCGCTGCTGCTGATCGTTCCGTTGTTCGCGGTCCGGCGTCGGGCCAATGAAGAGGAGGTGGGGTGAAAACACAATTCAAGCCCCCTCCCCTTGCGGGAGGGGGTAGGGGGAGGGGCCGCCGCGCGGGGTTTCGCGCGAAGGAATCGCACCCTGTTCATTGTTTCGCTTGCGGCCGGCATTCCCCTCCCCGCTCGCTGCGCTCGCCGCCCCTCCCGCAAGGGGAGGGGCCGTGGTTTTGCTTGCGCCGTCAATCGCCTGATCTCGGTGGCAACAGATGAAGCCCGAACGCGCGCTCAAGCACGGGATCCTGCTGTTCGCGACCTTCCTGGCCCTGGTGCCGTCGCTCTTCATGATCATGACCTCGCTCAAGAGCGACGAGGAATATACCTACAACAAGGCCGGGCTGCCGCAGGCCCTGGTGCTCGACCATTTCGACAATGTGCTGTTCCACAGTCCGTTCTTCGCCTGGATGGGAAACAGCATCATCCTCGTCGTCGGCGCCGTCATCCTGAGCACGGTGGTCTCCTGCCTGGGCGCCTATGCGATCGCGCGGATGAAGTTCAACGGCAGAGGGCTTCTGTTCTCGGTCAGCACCGCGCTCATGGCCGTGCCGCCGGTGGTGATGATCGTGCCGCTCTTCGTGCTCTATTCGCAGCTGGGGCTGATCAGCACCTATCAGGGCACCATCATCATCTATGCGGGCCTGATCACGCCCTTCTCGGTCTATCTGCTCACCACCTTCTTCCGCACCCTGCCGCGCGAGCTGTTCGAGGCGGCGCGCATGGATGGGGCGGGGGACCTGCTTATCCTCTGGCGGATCGTGATCCCGCTCTCCCTGCCGGCGCTGCTGACACTCGTCGTGGTCAATGCGCTTTATGTCTGGAACGACCTGATCATCGCCATCATCTTCCTGCAGGACGATTCCAAGCGCACCCTGATGGCGGGCATCAGCGTGTTCCAGGGCCGCTACGACAACCAGATCCCCCTGACGATGGCCGGCATGGTCATCGCCAGCGCGCCGATGATCATCCTCTACATCGCTTTCCAGAAATACTTCATCCAGGGGCTGATGGCGGGCTCGGTCAAATGACCACGGCCCAGGCAATCAGGCTGGGAACCGCGCGAAGGCCTCGCCGCTCTCATGGAAGAGATGCGATTTCGCCGCGCTAACGCCGATCGGGATCTGATCGCCGGCGGCAACGACGATGTCGCCCGGCGCATGGACGGTGATGTCGGCGCCTTCCTGCGTGTTCAGATAGAGATAGGTGTCGCCGCCGAGCCGTTCCACCATGCGCACCTTGCCAGGGATGGCGGAATCGCCCGGGGCGTTGGGTTTCAGATCCTCCGGGCGCAGACCCAGCGTCACCGGGGCACCCTTGGCCGCCCGCGCGTCCGGCTTGCAGCGGACGAGGGCCTTCTGCCCGCCGCCCAGCGCCACCTCGACGCCCGTCTCGGACAAACCCGCGATCTTGCCGGGAAGAAAATTCATCGAGGGCGAGCCGATGAAGCCGGCGACGAAGAGATTGCGGGGATGGTGATAGAGATCGAGCGGCCGGCCGACCTGCTCGACATGGCCCTTGTTCAGCACCACGATCTTGTCGGCCATGGTCATGGCCTCGACCTGGTCGTGGGTGACATAGATCATGGTGTTGCCGAGGTCCTGGTGGAGCTTGGCGATCTCGACGCGCATCTGCACGCGCAGCTCGGCGTCGAGATTGGAGAGCGGCTCGTCGAACAGGAAGATCTTGGGCTCGCGCACGATGGCCCGGCCGATGGCGACGCGTTGGCGCTGGCCGCCGGACAGGGCTTTCGGGCGGCGCTGCAGATAGGTGTCGATCTTGAGGATCTTGGCAGCCTTCTGCACGCGTTCCTCGACCTCGGCCCGCTTGTAGCCGGCGGTTTCCAGGCCGAAGGCGAGGTTCTTGTAGACGGTCATATGCGGATAGAGCGCATAGGATTGGAACACCATGGCGATGCCGCGCTTGGAGGCCGGCACCTCGTTCATGCGTTCGCCGTCGATCAGCAATTCGCCGCCGGAGATCGGCTCGAGGCCCGCGATCATGCGCAGCAGCGTGGACTTGCCGCAGCCGGACGGGCCGACGAACACGGTGAATTCGCCGGGATCGATGGTCAGGTCGATGCCATGGACCACCTCGATGGCGCCGTAGCGCTTCACCACCTTGTTGAGCTTGATGCTGGTCGACATGTTGTCCTCCCCTGTCCGGCGTGTTCTTAGAAGCCGTTCGCGAATTTGTACTGCAGGTGCGACGCCAGCCGTTTCCCCTCCCCCTTGTGGGGAGGGGGTAGGGGTGGGGGGCGTTGGGAAAGGGTGCATCCTGTCTGGCCGGACCCCCACCCTTCTATTCCCTCCCCACAAGGGGGAGGGAGGACCCAGGCGTCGCATTTCATTCGTCGTCGTTGCTTCTCGCCCCCGCGTGCATCACCGCGTCCCCTCACTCCGCCGCTTCCTTTTCGTCCAGCCGCCAGCCCCAATATTTCGGGTGATCCGGCCCGAGTGGCAAGGCGACATCCTTGCCGGTCTCGGCCGAATGGTAGAAGGCCGTTGCCAGCTCGAGCGAACGGCGAGCATCGGCGACCGTGACCGGGTTCGGGCCGCGGCCGTGCAGCGCCTCGTGGAAGGCGTCGAGCTGGCCAAGATAGCGCCGGCCCACCGGCTTGTAGTCCTTGAGCAGGGCTTCGATCCCAGTGGCCACCTCGTCATTGGCCGGCAGGATCTGCCAGGGCTCGTCGCCGGGCGAATAGACCTCGCCGCCGCTCTCGAAGGTGACGTTCTCGAACATGAGCCGCAGGCGGCTGATCTCGTTCTGCGAACCGAGCGTGGCGCTGAGCGCGACGAGGGCGCCGCTCTCCATCTCCAGCGAGGCGGCAACGCAGTCCTCCACCTCGATGGCGTTCACACGCGTGGTGGCGCGCGCGAAGAGCTTGGCCACCGGCCCCATCAAGTAGTTGAGCATGTCATGCTGGTGGATGGCATGGGTCATCAGCACGCCGCCGAGCTCGGTGGCCCATTTGCCGCGCCAGGGGACCTCGTAATAGGCCGGCGTGCGCTTCCAATGGGTCTCGACGGTGCCGAGATAGGGCTTGCCCGCGATGCCCGCATCGATGATGCGCCTGGCCTTCTGCACGCCATCGCCGTAGCGATATTGGAACACCGGCATCAGCAGGCGTCCGCTCTTCTTCTCCGCTTCGGCGAGGCGGTCGACATCGGCGATGGAGCCGGCCAGCGGCTTTTCGCAGATGACATGCTTGCCCGCTGCCAGCGCCCGCGTGGCGAGTTCCACATGGGTGGCGGGCGGAGTGCCCAAATCGATGACGTCGATGTCGTCGCGGGCCAGGAGATCGTCGAAGCTGGTGGTTCGGCTCGCCGCCCCGAACTCGTCGGCGACGGCGTCAAGGCGCTCGGTGTTGAGGTCGCAGACGGCGGCAAGGCGCCAGAGCTCCGGGCGTGGTGCGATGCCTTCGACGATATGGTTGCGGCCGACATTGAGGCCGACGACGGCGATGGATTTGATCTGGCTCACCACGCGGCCTCCCCGCTGCTGACACTCTGGATGCCGCCGGCCTCGGCGACCTGCTGCGCCTTGAGGGCGATCTCCATGGCCTTGAAGCAGCGCGCCTGCGGCATCGCCGTCTCGGTGCGGTCCCTGACATCGGCGAGGAATTGGTGGCCATAGGGCAGCTCGACGCCCGAGCAGTCGATGTGCTGCACGCCCTTGCGGTCAGTCAGAAAGAGGTGGTCGCCGCCGGGCCGTCCGGCCACATCGACATATTTTCGCGCCTCGATGGTGCCATGGGTGCCGACGATGAAGAGCCGTCCGTCGCCCCATACCGGCAGGCCGTCGGGGGTGAACCAGTCGACGCGGATATAGCCGGTGACGCCGGCCGGCGTGCGCAGATGGATGTCGCCGACATCCTGCAGGCCAGGCTTATCCGGATTAGCGCGGTTGCCGACGGAGGCGGAGAGC
>NZ_JBOHKS010000014.1:0-5157 GCF_050729195.1 Hypericibacter sp. | reverse complement strand
GTATTAATGCCGGGTCCAGTTGAAATCCAGACTTGCCGCGCGTGATCCTCTCAATATCTTTCTGAACGCCAAGTACTCTCGCTTTCAGCTCCAGGAGTTCGGGATAAATGGCGATGGCCAAGCTGCGCGCTTGGAGTCGACGGTCCGCCGCCAATGCTCTCACTTCTAGTCTTTTTTCGTTCCACGGCACGATGATTGCGATGCCGATCGCAATCATTGCTCCCACGAACTGAGCCCAGGCCGCCAGTCCTTCATGTTTGTCCAGCCACGGCCAAATAGGCCAGTTGCCAATCCAATCGAACAGCCGAAGCAAGAGTGTAACGAGCCACATCGTTCTCTCCACCACCTATGGTCAGACAGCGGCAGGTTCACTAAATCGCGAACCTCGAATCTTGCGCCGGCACGAGCCGTTGTCAGCCAAGGAAGCTGGCTACTTAATTCATCTAGAGAATCGAGAGAACGCCTTACGTCGGCAAAGGCACGTCTACGGGGACGCCGTATTACCGCTTCAACAACTCCGCCGCCGTTTCGTCGAGTGCCCGCCCTGCCAGTGTCACCAGCTCGTCGATCTGCGCCTTGGTGATGGTGAGCGGCGGCGACAGCACCATGGTCTCGAAGCTCGCGCGCATGATGAGGCCGTTGGCGAGGCAGCGCTCGCGGCAGACGGTACCGGCATGGCCCAAGGGATCGAAGCGCCGGCGGGTCTTCTTGTCGGCGACGAGCTCGATGCCGCCGAGCAGGCCCATCGTGCGTACCTCGCCCACGATCGGGTTCTGCTCCAGCGTCTTGAGGCGCTGCGCGAAATAGGGGCCGGTCTCCTTGGCGACCTTGCCCACCAGATTCTCGCGCTCGATGATCTCGATGTTCTTGAGCGCCACGGCGGCCGCCACCGGATGGCCCGAATAGGTGAAGCCGTGGAGCCAGTAGCCGGCCTCGAGCAGCGGCTTGGCGACACGGTCGCTGACCGCCACCGCCGAGATCGGCTGATAGCCCGAGGAAAGGCCCTTCGCCATGGTGACGATGTCGGGCGTGAATCCCAGGGTCTCGAAGCCGAACCAGCTGCCGGTGCGCCCGAAGCCGCAAATGACCTCGTCGGCCACCAGCAGCACGTCATGCTTGCGGCAGATCTTCTCGACCGCGGGCCAATAGCTCTTGGGCGGGACGATCACGCCGCCCGCCCCCTGGACCGGCTCGCCGATCACGGCCGCGACATTCTCCGCGCCCAGCTCCAGGATCTTCGCCTCGATCGCCTGCGCGCAGGCGATGCCGAAGGCTTCGGGATCACGGTCGCCGCTCTCGGCATACCAGTAGGGCGCGCCGACATGATGGAAGCCCGGCAAGGGCAGGTCGGCCTGCTCATGCATCGTGCCCCAATTGCCGAGGCTCGCCGACGCCATGGTCGAGCCGTGATAGGCGAAGCGGCGCGAAATGAAGGCTTTCTTCTTGGGTTTGCCCTCGAGATTCCAGAAATGGCGCACGAGCCGCACCACCGTGTCGTTCGCCTCGGAGCCGGAATTGGCGAACAGGATGTGGTTGAGGCCATGGCCGAGGAGTTCGACCAGCTTGGCCGCGAGCTCGACCGTGGGCGGCGTGGTGCCGCCGAAGAAGCTCGAATAATAGGGGAACTCGCGCATCTGGCGCGCGGCCGCCTCGACCAGCTCCTCGCGGCCATAGCCGACATTGACGCACCAGAGCCCCGCCATGCCGTCGAGATAGCGCTTGTTCTCGACGTCATAGATGTAGATGCCGTCGGCATGGGCGAAGAGCCGCCCGCCGCCCTCGGCCACCACCTGGGTGGCGTTGGAGAAGGGGTGGATATGATGCGCGGCATCGAGGCGGCGCAACCGGGCGGCATCGTAATTGGCGCGAATGGCGGTCATGGAAACTCCTCGAGGCAGGGGGCGCGCACGGACCGGCACAATCGTCGATCGACGCGATGCAAGGCTGTGGGCAAGGTCTCGGGGCCGGAGAGGCAAACCCCGATCAGGGGCGTAGATTATGCGAAAGCCAGGGTCGCGGGGGAAGGGCCTGCTAGGATAAACCTGGGCCCCCAAACGAGCCTCCACGGCCTAAGTGGCGCCATTTCTCGAACAGAGCGACAACCTCAGCATCCGATGCGAATTCGCCTGCATCGGCCTCTGCGAGACCGCGCTTGATCTCCTCGATCTTCAAGAGATCTCGCCGCAAGTCAGGTACGGTCCGGGTTGGCTCGGGGCGGGTCTTCAACCACAGATAACCTCCAATGCCATCAAGAGGCTGCAGGTTGGCTTCGTTCGAGATAATTCACCCGCCCCTGGCCGCCTTCTGCAGCTTCTCGTCCACCTCGACGCGCCAGCCATTGACCAGGCGGTTGGTTTCGTTGGCCATGCCGACCACGGCCATCAGCTCGGCCAGCATCGCATCATTGGCCCCGGCTTTGCGGGCGCCGGCCATGTGGCTGACGATGCAATATTCGCAATTGTTGGTGACGCTGACGGCGAGATAGAGCAGCTCCTTGGTGCGCGCATCGAGGGCGCCCGGCGCCATCACTTCCTTGACGCTCTCCCAGGTGCGTTTCAGCGTCTTGGGGTCGTTGGCGATGGCCTTCCAGAAATTATTGATCCAGTCGACATTGCGCGTCTTCATGATGTCGTCATAGACCGCGCGGACCTCGGGCCCGGCTTCCGCATATTCGATCAATTTCACCAGCGCCATGGGATCTCTCCAGGGTGATTGCCAAGCTTGGTTCGATGCTGGCACGATCCCCGCGCGTCGGCCAGGGGGCAAAGCCGCGCGCAAGGAGCAGAGATGACCGTGATCAAGGCGCGACCGTTCGATTATCCCTATGACGGCAAGCTCAAGCCGGCGGCGACCGCCTTGCTGGTGATCGATCTGCAGGTCGATTTCCTCTCGGAGCAAGGTTATTTCGCGCGGCAGGGTTACGACGCCTCGGCCTTGCGCGCGATCATCCCGGCGGTGCGCGACCTGATCGCGGCCGCCCGGCGCGCCGGCTGCCCCATCGTCTATACCCGCCAGGGCTACCGCGCCGATCTCGCCGACCGCACGCCCTATGAGCAATGGCGCCACAAGCATGCGGGCCTGCCGGTGGGCGAGCCCAGCCCGACCGGACGGTTGCTGGTTCGCGGCGAGCCCGGCTTCCAGATCATTCCCGAGCTCACGCCGGCACCCGAAGACATCATCATCGACAAGACCGCGAACGGCGCCTTCTGCGCCACCGATCTCGACCATGTGCTGCGCGCGCGGGGCATCACCCATCTGCTCTTCACCGGCTGCACCACCGATGTCTGCGTGCATACGACGCTGCGCGAGGCGAACGACCGGAACTATCAATGCCTGCTGGTGGAGGATGGCTGCGCCAGCGGCGACGCCTACGCGCATGAGGCCGCCGTCTATATGACCACGATCGAAGGCGGTCTCTTCGGCGTCGTCGCCAAGGCCCAGGATGTGATCAAGGGCCTCGCGACGCTCGCATAGCCGGATCCTCGTCTAGCGTGCCGTCTCGCGCATATGCATCGCCACCAGCGCGGCCATGCTGGGCGCAGTCCCATCCGGCTTGACCTCCTCGGGCGGCGGCTTGGTGGCGCCGGTGCCGGTCTTGCCGGCGCGCCGGTCGATCCAGAAGCTGGTGAGCCCCATCTTCTTCGCCGGCACATGGTCGTGGAACAGGCTCTGCGCCGTGTGCAGCACCTTCTGCTTCGGGATGCCCATGGCGGCGAGCTTCGCCAGCGCCACCTCGAAATGCGCGAGCGCCGGCTTGTAGGAACCGACATCCTGCGCCGTCACCACCAGATCGAAGCTCTGCCCCAGCTTGCGCGCGCTGTGCGCGAAGGAGGCGCGATCGACGTTCGACAGGATCGCCAGCTTGTAATGCTGCTTGAGGTAGGCGAGCGCGTCGGCGCTGTCGGGAAAGGCCGGCCAGTCCTTGACCGACTGTCCGAAGGCTGCGGCCTCGGTTTGTGTCGCCCCATGACCGCTGCGCCTGCCCATCTCCAGGAGCGTCGCCGTCAGCAGGTCGGAATAGAGCAGGGTCGGGCGCTCGGCCTCGATCTTGGATTCGACCTCGCTGAAGAGCGTCAGCAGCGCCTCGTCGCCAAGCGTGACACCCGCACGTTTGCGCCAGGGCGCGAGGGCCGCGAGGATGCCGCTCTCCCAATCGATCAGCGTGCCGTAGCAGTCGAAGGTCAGGACGTCGAAATCGACGAGTCGCATGGAGCGTCTCCCTGAGGTCGGCTCTCGAGCCCGGAACGGATCCTGGCGAAGCGGGATGATGGGCGCGCCCGCGCCTGCCGGTCTTGACCGCGACTCCGCTCTCTTTGACCGGGACTCAGGTCCGGCGGTTGCGGCGCTGGCCTTGGCGGTAGCGCGCGGGTGTAATGCCGCGCCGGCGCTTGAGCGCGCGCGTCAACGCGCTCTGATCGCCATAGCCCGAGGCCGCGGCCGCCGCGGCGATCGAGATATCGCTTTCGCCCAGGAGCTTCATCGCGTGATCGAGCCGGATTTCCGCCAGATGCTGCATCGGCGTGCGCCCCAGGTCGCGCTGGAACAGGGCATGGAGATGACCGGCGCTGGTATGGGCGGCGGTCGCGATCTCCGCCATGGTGAGCGCGCGCGACTTGCCGACTTCCATGAAGGCGAGCGCCCGGTCGAGCCGTCGTACGACCATGAAGGAGCGCCGCTCGAGCCCGGCGCCCAGGCGCCCCAGCAGCAGGCGTCCCCACTCCTCCCGCTCACTCGCTTCGATGCTGTTTTCCGCGCAGGCGTTTTCGAGGAAGCGCAGCAGCGGCAGCAGACGCTGATCCAGGCGCAGGAAGGGGTCGCGGTCGCAGGCCGACATCAGGCGTTGCGTCGCGTCGCTCTCTTTGGAGCCGGCCTGCCAGTCGATCACCAGGAAGCGGTTGGCGCCGCTGGCGCGGAAGCTGTGCGGACGGCCCGGCGCCACCGCCACCATCGAGGTCGCCTCGGCGCGGCCAAGCCGGCCCGAGACCTCCATCTCGAGCGCTCCCGCCAGCGCCAGCACGATCTGATGATGATCATGGCTGTGGGTGAGGGCGGTATCGCGGTAGGAGCGCAGGGAAAGATCGGTGACGCGCATGGGACGGTCCGGCCGGGTCGGGAACGGGGAAGGGCCCATGCTGCCATGACGGCGGTCCGCCGTCA
>NZ_JBOHKS010000013.1:0-12962 GCF_050729195.1 Hypericibacter sp. | reverse complement strand
GCTTCGAGCTGCCCTTGGGCGCGCTGGCATCGGCTGCTTCGTCCTTGCCCTCGCAGATGAGTGTCGGTTTGCGCGCAGACGATATCCGGGTGGCCGCCGCCGAAAGCCACGACACGCCCTTTCCGGCCGAGATCGTCTGGGCCGAGCATCTCGGGCCGAAGACCATCCTCGATCTGCGCCTGGGTACCAAAGTCCTCAAGGCGGTCATTGCCGACGGACATCCGGTCAAGGGCGAGGGCCGGGCCTGGCTCGGCTTCACGCCCAAGCCGCATCATCTGCTCAATCGCGAGACGGGCCTGTTCCTGCGCTGACGCGGGAAGGTTTCACGAACAAAGACGGGCAACAGGGAGGCCATCATGGCGAAGGGTCACTCACATAAGCACGGGCACGGTCATTCTCACGCACCGGTGGTGCGCGGCGGGCCGGCCAACAAGCTGCCGGGGAAGTTCAACTATGGCGCCTTCTCGAAGGATCTCGATCTGTCGCCGGCGCGCAGCCTCGAGGCCGTCATTGCCATGACGCCCGAGGAGATGGCCAAGGCCTCGCGGCCCGTGACCAGCGCCTACAACGAGCTGCTGGCCGTCGCGGGCAGCCTCGAGGATGTCGGCTATCGCCGGCTCATGACCGAATGCATCGCCTCGCCCAAGGTCACCTTCCTCGAGATGTATCCCAGCGACGACGATCGCAAGAAGCTGTTCAAGGAGATGGTCCGGCTGGGATTCTTCAACAAGGAAGACCATGCCGACGAGGTCTTTCCGCAAGGCCATATGACGCCGCAGACCTATCTGACGGCGCCCTCGAGCCATAACGACTTCTACAACGCCCATCCGGGCGGCCTCGCCATGACGGTCGCCTACAACATCCGCATGGCGGATTCCTATACCCACCACTACCGCCAGGCGCTGGGGCTGCCGCTCAACCGCGATCTGCCGGCGGCGGCCCTCTGCGTCCATGAATATCCGAAGGTCTGGCTCTATCAGTGGCTGAAGGACGGCTCCTGGCTGGAAGAGCCGCGCACCGTCTATGACGACACCTGGCATGCGCACTGCATCTATGTGACGGCGGAGCTGATGCATCGCCGGTTCGATTCGCGCATCGTGCTGGCGATGGCGGCCGCCCATCAGCTCTCGGCGCTGGGCGCCTCGATGGACGGCAAGAAGGTGATCTGCAACTGGGTCGGGCTCGAGCGCGTCGCCCATTTCATCAAGGCGGCGGGGGTGATGGCGCAGGTCGATCCGGTCGAATACGGCCTGCTGGAGAAGAAGGGCAAGGAGCTGGTGCTGCCGCCGGTGACGGGCGAGCAATGGGTCACGCATATGGCCGACATGAACTGGCCCTATACCATGGGGGCCGCCCATCTCTACACCTACCCGATGCTCAAGCAGATCGCCGAGGAGGAGTACGGCCTCTCCTCGCGCGATCTCAATGGGCGTCCCTTCAACCAGTTCAAGAACTATGTCTGGTCGCAGCTGGGCCAGATTCCGCTTTACGAGGTGTGGGTCCGCGAAGGCGAGCCCGCGGCCCGCAAGGTGGTGAAGCGGTTGGTCTCGAAGCGTTAGATGGCCAGCCCTCCCGTCACCAAGGAAGCGGCGCTCGCCTTCGGGCGCGACGTCTATTACGGCCATGGCAAGATCGAGATCCTGCCCAAGGTCGCAGTCCATTCGCTCGCGGACATGGCGGTTGCCTACACGCCGGGCGTCGGCCATGCCGTGCGCGAGATCCAGGCGCGCCCCGAGGCGCTCTCGGAACTGACCGCCAAGGACAATCTGGTCGCCATCGTCACCGACGGCACGGCGGTGCTGGGGTTCGGCAATGCCGGTCCCCGTGCCGCGGCGCCGGTGATGGAAGGCAAGGCGACCATGTTCAAGCTGCTGGCGGGGATCGACTGCTTCCCGCTCTGCATCCAGGCGCGCGACGCGGCGCATCTGATCGACATCCTCGAGGCGCTGGAGCCCGGATTCGGCGGCTACAATATCGAGGATGTGGCGGCCCCCGCCTGTTTCGAGGTGGTGCGCCAGCTCGAGCAGCGCGTCGACATTCCGGCGATGCATGACGACCAGTACGGCACTGCAACCGTCATCGCCGCGGGCATTATCAATGCGCTGAAGGTGACGGGCCGTGCGGCCAAGGATATCCGCGTGGTGGTGAATGGCATCGGCGCCGCCGGCACGGCGACGATCGATATGCTCCAGGCGCTGGGCGTGGGCGAGATCACCGCCCATGACAAGGCCGGGATCCTGTATCGCGGCGGCAGTTATGCGCATGAGCATTGGCGGCGCATCGCCGAAACCACCAACCCGGATCGCCTCCAGGGCGATCTCGCCGCCGCCATGCGCGGCGCCGATGTCTTCATCGGCGTCTCGGTCGCCAATCAGGTGACGCCGGAGATGGTGCGCTCGATGGCGCGGGGCCCCATCGTGTTCGGGCTGGCGAACCCGGAGCCGGAGATCCGTCCGGATGTGGCCCTGGCCGCGGGCGCCGCCATCGTCGCCAGCGGGCG
This sequence comes from Hypericibacter sp., assembly GCF_050729195.1. Lineage (NCBI taxonomy): Bacteria > Pseudomonadati > Pseudomonadota > Alphaproteobacteria > Rhodospirillales > Dongiaceae > Hypericibacter > Hypericibacter sp. The sequence goes on along the minus strand of NZ_JBOHKS010000013.1, from coordinate 10,462 downwards.
CTTCGATTTCCCCAATCACTGCAACAATGTGCTGGCCTTCCCGGCCCTGATGCGCGCGGCCCTCGATACCAAGACGCGGCGCGTCAGCCGCGAGATGTGTCTCGCGGCCTCCCGCACCATTGCCGCCGAGATATCCGATGCGGAACTGGCGCCCGATCTGATCCTGCCGAGCCCGCTCTCGGCCACGCTTTATCCGAACGTCGCGGAAGCGGTGGCGCGCGAAGCCGTCAAGCAGGGGCTGGCGCGGGTCGATCCCGGCGTCGGTGCGGTTGCCACAAAAACCGCACATCTGCGCCGGCTGGTTCACGAACGTCAGCGCTCTCTGCCCGCCTCTGCCTGATTTTTTGGCAGATGCCTGAAGCCTTGCGCCGACTGCATGAGCATCGACTCCGTCGACATGACGGAAGCGCAACGCTTCACCGTCAGTTCCATGACGGATGGAACTTCCTGACGGTCCCCACGTTTCCTAGAGTCCACGGGGGGTATCTCCGTCTCCGCGCAAATCGTCCCTTCGGGCCTTGCAATGGCCTGGGCCAGGCTCGATGTCTGAGGGATCGCCGCTGCCGGTCCGCGGAGAAAATCGAATCGATCAAATGAGGAGAGGATCAATGGCTTTCAAACTTCCCGATCTGCCCTACGCGAAGGATGCCTTGGCGCCGCATATGTCCGCGGAGACGCTCGAGTTCCACCATGGCAAGCATCACAAGGCCTATGTCGACAAGCTCAACGAGCTCATCGCCGGCACCGAGTTCGAAGGGATGTCGCTCGAGGACATCATCGTCAAGACGCATGGCGTCAAGAAGCATCAGAAGATCTTCAACAATGCGGGCCAGCATTGGAACCATTCGCAGTTCTGGACGGCGATGAAGCCCAAGGGCGGCGGCAGGATTCCGGCGAGCCTCGAGAAGCGCATCATCGCCGATCTCGGCAGCGTCGAGGAGTTCAAGAAGAGCTTCACCCAGGAAGGCGTCGATCAGTTCGGCAGCGGCTGGGTCTGGCTGGTCGAGGCCGACGGCAAGCTGCAGGTGACCAAGACCGCGAATGCCGAGAATCCGCTTCCTGAGGGCCAGCGCATGATCCTCATCTGTGATGTCTGGGAACATGCCTATTACATCGACTATCGCAACGAGCGTCCGAAGTTCCTCAAGACCTTCATCGAGAGCCTGGTCGATTGGGACGCCGCCGCGGCGCGTCTCGAGGACAAGTCCTCGGACGCGAAGTCGAAAAAGTCCCAGAGCCGCTCGGCGGCTTGATTCCGATAACGCCTTGACGTGACGCCAGCGCCCGTGCGGGCGCCTCCGCCGGAAAGCGGAGGCGTTCCCACGGGCGCTCTCCTCAATTGGGAATGCGTTGCGTCATGCCGCCATCGACGACCAGATTGGCGCCGGTGACGAAGCTCGCGGCCGGGCTCGCCGCGAACAGCACCATGTTGGCGATCTCCTCGGGCGTCGCCATCCGTCCGAGCGGGTTGGCCTTGATGGTCTCGGCGAACGTCTCGGGCTGCTCCTCCTCGACCTTGTGCCAGAACCCGCCCTTGAAATAGGTGGTGCCGGGGCTGACCACGTTGGCGCGGATGCCGTGGGGTGCGAGATGGCGCGACACCGACTTCATGTAGAACTGCAGCGCCGCTTTGAGCGAGCCATAGGAGGAGGAGTCGTAGCCGTAATCCTCCGATCCGGAGATCGAAGCGATCGCCACGATGGCGCCGGCCTTGGAGCGCTTGAGATAGGGGATCGCCGCCTCGACCGCGTTCACGGTGTGCATCAGGTCGATCTCGAAGGCGGTGCGGAAAGCCTCGGGCGTCACGCCATGGGCGAGCCCGCTGGCATTGGCCACCAGGATGTCGATGCCGCCCAGCTCCTTGGCGCTGGCCTCGACCCAGCCGACCAGGGCCTCGCGGTCGCGCACATCGACCGCTCTGCCGAACACCTGCGCGCCGCCGCGGGAAAGCTCGTGGACGCTGGCCTCGACCGCGCGGGCATCGCGGGCGCAGATGGCGACATCGCATCGCTCCGAGAGGAGGCCCCGCGCGATCGCATTGCCGATGCCGCGTGTGGCGCCGGTCACAAGCGCCTTCTTGCCGGTCAAATGAAGATCCATGGGTCATCTCTCCTGTTCGATGCGTCGCCCCAGGGCGAAGGCATTGGCGAATGGATGACCAACCTAGAGCATTTTCCGGCGAAGGGGAGGCCGGTTCGCCGTAGAAAATGCGACCCAACAGAGGAATCTAGAGCGCTTCCCGACGTCGTTTGAACGAGAAGCGCTCCAGACGTTGCCTCAGGGCGCCGTCCAGGCTCGCGGCGCGGCGCGCGGGTCGTCGGCCCCAAGACCGACGATCCCGCGCGAGCCCGGCTCAGGCCGGTCGGATATTCTGATTGAGCCGGAAGAGATTGGTGGGGTCATAGCGGCGCTTGATCCCCGCCAGGCGACGATAATTCACGCCATAGGCGAGCTCGACGCGATCGGTCTCGTCCTCGGGCATGAAGTTGACATAGACGCTGCCTGCCGCATGCGGTGCCGTGGCGGCCGACAGTTTACGCGCCCAGTCGACGCAGCGATCGTCCTGGCTTGCCTCACGCCAGCGCGTATGGACATTCATGATGAAATGCGACTGGCGCTGCGGGTAGGCGGTCGCGTCGGGTTTCACCCTGGCCATGGCGCCGCCGACATGGGCGATGAAGATCTCGCATTCGTCGCCCGGCAGGTGTCCGGCAGCCGCCACCACGGTCTCGATGGCGGCATCGCTGAGCCCGACGAAATCATGGCTCTTCCAGTAATTGCGCGCCCCCGGCGTCAGCAGCGGATCGAACGCCGCCTGCCAGCCCACGAAGGGATGCGGCCCCAGGGCATCGGCGATGGGCTTGCCCAGCGCGCGGAAGGGGGCCACGGCCTTCTCGCCCGCCGCCATGTCGCCGGCATAGCAGAGCGCGAGCACCAGGACCTCGCGGCCATGCCATTCCTTCGGAATGAAGGGCAAGGGCGGCGCCTTGCGCATCACGGCCCAGCAGGTGAGCTCGTCCGGCGCCTCGGCCACCAGGCGGCGATAGCTCTTGAGCAGCGCGTTCGCCTGGTCCAGCGGATGGACCAGTAGTCCCGACATCACCTGGGGCTCCAGCCGATGCAGCGCGAACTCGAAGGCCGTCACCACGCCGAAATTACCGCCGCCGCCGCGAACCGCCCAGAAGAGATCCGGGTTCTCGCTGCTGCTGGCGTGAACCAGCGCCCCTTCGGCGGTGACCAGGTCGACCGAGACCAGATTGTCGATCGTCATGCCGAACTTGCGCGTGGTCCAGCCGAAGCCGCCGCCCAAGGTGAGGCCGGCAATGCCGGTGGTGGAGTTGATGCCGGTCGGAACCACGAGGCTGAAAGCCTGGGTCTCGCGATCGACATCGCCCAGCGTGGCGCCGGGCTCGACGATGGCGCGCTGCGTCGACGGATTCACCCGCACCGACTTCATCAGGGAGAGATCCAGCATCAGCCCGTGATCGCAGACGGCGTTGCCGGCGATGTTGTGGCCACCGCCGCGCACGGCGAGCGGCAGGTGATGGTCTTTCGCGAAGCGGATCGCCTGGATGACGTCGGCCGCACCCAGCGCGCGCAGGATGACGGCGGGACGCCGGTCCACCGATGCGTTCCAGATCTTGCGGGCTTCGTCATAACCGGGATCGTTCACCGTCAACAGGCTGCCTCTGATGCGGCCGCGAAGCGCACCGATATCGGCGTCGCCGAGCGGCGACGGATGGGCGGAGGCGTTCGGTCTTGTGATGTCGTTCATCTGATCTTCCTCTCGATTGTCCGATGTCGCCGGGGAGTTCCGTCGACGTCGGGTGCCATCCTCCTCATCCCGAGGATCCGGCCTAGTGCAGGAACTGAACCACCGGACCGTCACGGCACCCCGCAGAGTCGGCCGCCATTGCAGGGCGGCCATCCCCGGTCCGCGGCTCAAAATAGGGAGCAAATCGATACAAGTTCGAATTCGAACCATAAAATTATCTAATTGATATTAAATATAAATATCTCATTACAGTGATGAAATTTCGAAGAATGATGTTCGATTCAGAATATATACTGGAGAGATGATCGGGAGGGGTTTAGGTTCCTAGCCCGCCGCGAACAGGAGGATCGTCATGCCGCTGAACAACAGAGTGGAACCCGAAGGCACCGCCAGTTACGGGCAGTTCTGCCCGGTGGCCATGGCGGCCGAGATCGTCTGCACCCGCTGGACGGTGTTGCTGTTGCGCGAGTTCATGGCGGGCAGCACGCGCTTCAACGAGCTTCGTCGCGGCGTGCCGCGCATGTCGCCGGCACTCCTGTCCAAGCGGCTGAAGGAGCTGCAGCAGGCCGGCATCATCGAGCATCGGCGTGGCGGCTTGGGCGAGGAGCCGGCCTATCACCTGACGCCCGCCGGCCGGGATCTGCGCGACGTCGTCTGGGCGATGGGTCATTGGGGGCAGCGCTGGGTCGATGCGCAGCTCTCGCTCAAGAATCTCGATCCTTCGCTCCTGATGTGGGACATGCGGCGCAATCTCGATCCCACGCCGCTGCCGCCGCGCCGCGCCACGATCCAGATCCAGTATCCCGAGCTGCCGGCGGCGCGCCGCTATTGGTGGCTCCTCGTGGACAAGGGCGAGGTGGATCTCTGCTCCGCCGATCCCGGCTACGATGTCGATCTCTATGTCGTCTCCGATCTCAAGACGATGACGTCGATCTGGATGGGGCTCGCCTCCGTCCAGAGCGAGGTCGATGCGGGGCGCCTGTTGTTGACCGGAGATTCGGTGCTGCAGCGCTCGATGCAGCGCTGGCTGGGCCTGAGCCCCTTCGCCAAGGAAAGAAAACTCGCCGCGGCCTGACGGCGGCGGGGTCTCAGCGCAGCGCGTCGATGGCGTTGCTGAAGAGCGCGAAGAGCGAGCGCTCATGGCCCGCGATCCAGGGATCGGGCCAGCAGCCCCAATGCACGATCACGACCCGTTCCTTCGGATTGATATAGAGGAACTGGCCGAAGATGCCGATGCCGGTGAAGGCGCCGTCATGGTTGGCCATGGATTTGCGGCCCTTGGGAAAGGACCACCATTGATAGCCGTAGCCGAGCGGCCAGCCCTGCTCGACCTTGCCGTAATCGTTCTGCGGTGAATCGATCCGCGGATGCGAGGCTTCGGCGACCCAGCCTTCCGGCAGGATGCGCTCGCCGCCGGCGATGCCGTCACCGAGGATGAAGAGCCCGAAGCGGCCATAATCCCGCAGCGTGAAATTGCAGCTGCCCCCGCCGGTTTCCTGGCCATCGGCCGATTCGAGGCACCAGAAGCCGTCGGCCTCCATGCCGAAGCGGGTCCAGATCCGCTCCGAGAGATAATCGGAAAGCCGCTGTCCCGTCGCGGCATGGACGATCTCGGCCAGCAGATGCGTCTCGCCGGTCTTGTATTGGAATTTGGTGCCTGGAGGCGCCACGCGCGGCAGGCTGCGCATCACCTCGACGATGCCGCCGGCGCGCTGATGCTGGATCGCGTCATACATCCGCGCGAAGACGGAATCCCCATTGCGATAGCCCTCCTCCCAGAACACGCCCGAGCACATCTGCAGCAGATGGCGGATGGCGGTGCCGTCATAGGCCGAGCCTTCGAGGATCGGCAGATAGCCGGTGACCGGGTCTTCGACCGATCGGATATGGCCTTGATGGATCGCGGCCCCGATCAGGGTCGAGACCACCGACTTGCCGACCGAGTAGGAATACCAGCGCGACTGTTCGTCGGTGCCGAGCCGGTAGCTCTCATGGGCGATCATGCCGTCCTTGAGGATCAGCAGACCGGCGGTGCGGCCGGCTTCCATGAATTCCTCGAGCCCGACCGTCCGGCGCTGGAAGGGGATGGAGAGATCGAGCGAGCGGGGATGACGCGGGAGAGACCGTATTCCTGTCCCGCGTTTAATGATTCGCGTGGGGAAGTAGCGGTCGCGATTGCGATTGACCACCGGCTGCTCTTCCGGGGTCATGTTCATGATGCGCGCGAATTCCATTTGGAATCTCCGTGGCCTGGCGGCCAGCCTAACGAGCCGCGGCGGCTTGCGTCCAGGCCGTCGCGCTCCTCGTCGCAAAGCTTTCTGAATCGGTCGCCATATTAATTCGATGCCAGCATCGCCGGCACCGGTTGGCCTCGGCAATCTCGCTCGCCATAACTAGCCCGCGAGAGGCCGCAGGACGCGGCAGCGATGAGCGAGGCAGGTGACGGTGTCGGGTAGTTGGCGCGGGTTCTTCAAGGACCTCTGGATATTGGCGCGGCCCTATTGGTTCTCCGAAGATCGCTGGCCCGCCCGAGGTTTGCTCGCCGTGATCGTCGGCATGAATCTGGGGCTCGTCTATCTGAACGTCGTGTTCAACTCCTGGAACAACCTGTTCTACAACGCGCTGCAGAACAAGGATTTTGACGGGTTCCTGCATCAACTCTTCCGGTTCTGCTGGCTCGCCGCCATCTTCATCGTGATTGCGGTCTATCGGACCTATCTGCGCCAGATGCTGCAGATCCGCTGGCGGCGCTGGATGACCGAGCGCTTCCTCAGGGACTGGCTGACCAACCAGGCTTACTACCGACTGCAGTTTCATGGTTCAGGCACGGACAACCCGGATCAGCGCATCGCCGAGGATCTCAATTCCTTCGTGGCCCAGACCCTCCTGATCTCGCTCGATCTCTTGAGCAACATCGTAAACCTGGTGTCCTTCCTTGGAATTCTCTGGGCGCTTTCCGGCAGCTTCGCGATCGTGCTGGGCGGGCACAACATCGAGATCCCCGGCTACATGGTCTGGGTCGCCTTGGTCTATTCCGCCGTCGGCACCTGGCTGGTGCATAAGATCGGGCGTCCGCTGGTGCGCGTGAATTTCAACATGCAGCGTTTCGAAGCCGACTTCCGATATTCCCTGGTGCGATTGCGCGAGAACGCGGAGGGCGTCGCGCTCTATGGGGGCGAGGCCGATGAAGCGAGGGGCTTCGGCACCCGATTCGGCGCCATCATCGGAAATTGGCGCGAGGTCATGCGCTACACCAAGCGGCTCACCTGGTTCACGTCGGGCTTCGGCCAGATTGCCACCGTCTTTCCGATCATTGTCGCGGCGCCGCGCTATTTTGCCGGGACCATACAACTGGGCGGACTGATGCAGACCGCCTCGGCCTTCGGCCAGGTGCAAGGGTCGATGAGCTGGTTCGTCGATGCCTACTCGACCTTGGCCGATTGGAAGGCCACGGTGGATCGACTGATCGGTTTCACGAATGCGATGACACAGGCCCATGCCGCGAGCTCGGGGATCGACCGGCAGCGGACGCCGATGCCGGCGATCGCGATCGAGAAGACGGAGATCCGTCTCCCCGACGATCGTCCATTGATCTCGGCCGCGAGTCTCTCCATCGAACCCGGACAATCGGTGCTGATCACCGGGCCCTCCGGTTCGGGCAAGAGCACCTTGTTCCGCGTCCTGGGAGGACTCTGGCCGTTCGGGAGCGGTGCCGTTTCGATGCCGGCAGGCGACAAGCTCCTGTTCCTGCCACAGCGGCCCTATCTGCCGCTGGGTCCGCTACGGGATGTCGTCACCTATCCCGGGCTTGCCGGACCGACCGGCGATGAGGCGATCAAGAAAGCGCTGACCGACTGCCAGCTCGGTCATCTCATCGCCCGGCTCGATGAAAGCGCCAATTGGGCGCAGCGGCTCTCGCCCGGGGAGCAGCAGCGTCTCGCCTTCGCGCGGGCTCTGCTGCAGAAACCGGACTGGCTGTTCTTGGACGAAGCCGGTGCCGCCCTCGACGAGGCCAGCGAGACGGCGCTCTATCGCTTGCTCCGCCAACGGCTCCCGAACACGACCCTGGTCAGCATCGCCCATCGGGGGGCCTTGGCGGGATGGCATGACCGCCGCTTCGAAATCAGGCAAGGTGCCGACGGCATTGGCCGAATCGTCGAGATTCCGGCCGCTGCCGACGGGCCCGCCAAGATCCCAGCCTGAGGTTCGGAACCGACTGTTTGGGGTTGTCGCAGCCAGGATCGGAACTGCGGATCGAACTTCCAAACGAACGAAAAACGAACTTTTTTGGCTTTCAAATGAAATATGTAACAATACCGGTCCAGGGCCCCCTGCGACGGGAGCCGGCTCTGGCGATGGATCGGGCCTGAATCATGCTTTCCGAGCGACAGATGGAGATCCTGAACCTGGCCCGGGCCCAGCGGCGCGTCAGCGTCGACGAGCTGGCCGGGAAGTTCAGCGTCACCAGCCAGACCATCCGGCGCGAGCTCAACGATCTCTGCCAGCGCCAGATGCTCCAGCGCGTCCATGGCGGGGCGGTGATGCTCTCGGGCATCGAGAACGTCGCCTATGATTCGCGCCGCGTGCTGGCGCCGGAGGCGAAGCGCCGGATCGGCGTCAAGACCGCCTCGCTCATTCCCAGCAACTGCGCGCTCTTCATCAATATCGGCACCACCACCGAGCAGGTGGCCCACGCCCTGACCAGCCATGTCGGGCTCGTCGCCATCACCAATAATATCAATGTTGCTAATATCTTGAGGCCCGCCCACGGGATCGAGGTGATCGTCGCGGGCGGGGTGGTGCGGCGCTCGGATGGGGGCATCGTCGGCGAGGCCACCGTCGACTTCATCAACCAGTTCAAGGTCGACTATGCCGTGATCGGCGCCTCGGCGATCGATCAGGACGGCACCATCCTCGATTACGACTATCGCGAGGTCTGGGTCTCGCAGGCGATCATGCGCAATGCCCGGCAGGTCATCCTGGTGGCGGATGCGATGAAGTTCCGCCGGAGTGCCCCCATGCGAATCGGCCATTTCTCGCAGATCAATGTGTTCGTGACCGACGAGGAACTGGCCGAACCCCTGGCGAAAATCGCCGCTGAAAGCGGCGTGCAGGTCGAGATCGCCTCCGAATAGACCGCTTCGAAAATTCGCTATGCCTTTGACCTGGGCGACTCTTTGCCCAGGAAGGCAGCAGCCTGCCCGATTATGTTGCATTTTCGATTGAGCGCGTTTTGATCATCAAATATGCTGAAAAAAAACAAAAACGAACATGAATGGACCAGGGGGGCTGATGGCCGCCGCTTACGACCTCGCCGTGATCGGCGGGGGTATCAATGGATGCGGGATCGCGCGCGACGCCACTGGCCGCGGGCTGAAGGTCTTCCTGTGCGAGCAGGGTGACCTCGCCGGCGCCACCTCCTCGGCCTCGACCAAGCTGATCCATGGCGGCTTGCGCTATCTCGAATATTACGAATTCCGGCTGGTTCGCGAGGCGCTGATCGAGCGCGAGGTGCTGCTGCGGGCGGCCCCCCATATCATCCGGCCCTTGCGCTTCGTCTTGCCGCGCCGCGCCGGCATGCGGCCGGGCTGGCTGATCCGCCTCGGCCTCTTCCTCTATGACCATCTGGGCGGCCGCGACATCCTCCCCGGCACGAGGTCATTGGATCTGCGCCGCGACGAGGCCGGCAAACCGCTGAAGCCGGATCTCGTCTCGGCCTTCGAATATTCAGATTGCTGGGTCGAAGATGCGCGCCTCGTGGCGCTGAACGCGCTCGATGCCGCCGAGCATGGAGCCGTGATCCGCACCGGCACCCGCTTCCTCGGCGCCACGCGCAAACCGGGCGGCTGGCTGCTCGAGCTGCAGGACGTGGCGAACGGCAACCGCACCGAGATCGAGGCCAAGGCCATCGTGAATGCCGCCGGCCCCTGGGTCGGCGAGGTGCTGGTGAAGCGGCTGGGCCTCGGCACGGCCGCCAAGGTGCGGCTGGTCAAGGGCAGCCACATCGTGGTGCGCAAGCTGTTCGACCATGATCGCGCCTATATCTTCCAGAACGAGGACGGGCGCATCGTCTTCGCCATTCCCTATGAGCGTGATTTCACGCTGATCGGCACGACCGATGTCGACGAGCATGGCGATCCGGGCCCTGTCGCCATCTCGAGCGCCGAGACCGACTATCTCTGCGCCTCGGCCAATCGCTACTTCCTCAAGACCATCACGCCGGCCGATGTGGTCTATTCCTATGCCGGCGTGCGGCCGCTCTATGACGACGGCGCCAACGAGGCCAAGGCCGCGACGCGCGACTATGTGCTGGAGCTGGAGGCGCCCGAGGGCCAGGCGCCGCTGCTCAATGTCTTCGGCGGCAAGATCACGACCTATCGGCGCTTGAGCGAATCGGCGCTGGCGAAGCTGGCGCCTCACCTGCCGGCCATGACCGCGCCCTGGACCGCGAAGGCGTCTTTGCCCGGTGGCGATTTCCCGGTCGGCCATGTCGAGCGCGTCGCCGAGGGCCTGCGCACCGCGGCGCCGTTCCTGAGCCCCGATCATGCGCGCCGCCTGGCGCGTTCCTATGGCACGCGCGCGATCCGGATCGTCGAGGGCGCAAGAGCGCCCGAGGATCTGGGCCAGTATTTCGGCGCCGATCTCTATGAGCGCGAGGTGGTCTATCTGATCGAGAATGAATGGGCG